>JAITAY010000215.1 GCA_031283915.1 Tannerella sp. | reverse complement strand
GTTGCCGTGCGGTTCTTCTCAAGGCCGATGGCCTGTCTTCGGCAAAAGCAGGGGAGCAGACGGAGATGAGTTTAGGAGCTGTCTGTGAATGCAGGGGTGAAACGCTTCCTTTGGGAAGGCCTTACGGGGCTGCAAACCCGCCCTGGCCGTGGCCGCAAACCTGTCATGGACTGCACGGACGAGGAAGTCGTGCGTGCAGCTATCGAACAGGACAGGCAGAGCGTGAGCAAAGCCCGGGCTGCCTGGCAGGAGGCTACGGGAAAAGAGGCGGGCAATTTGACGTTCAAGCTTTTATCGGCCTTGGCGCAAGATGAATGATTCCGAGGGTGTTTTGCACACCCTACCCGCAGGGATGGATTCAGATAACATATGCGATATTCATTCTCACATCCTTCTGTCTTTAAATAGCTTCCAGGAACCTGATTAAGGCTTGGCGGTCGGCTTTCGGCATGGCGCGGAACTTGTCCCTGACGATCTGCGCTTCACCGCCGTGCCAGAGGATGGCTTCCTCGTAGTTGCGGGCACGTAAGTCGTGCAACATGTCGGAATGTCCCGATGTGACGGGCAGGAGGCCGCGTCCCCATAGGGGCGTCGTGCGGCACAGACGTGCGCGTCCCGGCTCTTTCATGTCCAGGTCATGACGCAGCAGGTCGGTATAGGGATAGATCTTCTGGTTCGACAGGGCGGGCAGGGGCGTGTAATTGGCGCGGGTTGTCCAGGAGGGACGGTGACAGGCCGTGCAACCGGTTTCATGAAAGAGCGTGCGCCCGCGCTGTACGGTTTCGTCGTCGAGGTTGCGTGCGGCCGGCACGGCGATGCCGCGATGCCATACCATAAAGGCGTCGAAGTCTTCCATCGTCATTTCCGGTTCCAACCCGGTGGACATCAGGTCGGCATAGATTTCCTCCGCTGTCTTTTTCAGCGCCGCCTGTACATCGGCATCTTCGGACATGACCCTGGCGTATTCCCCGGTGATGTAGTGATAGCGCCGGTCGGGACGTGTCACGTTGGTGATGTTCCAGAGGGCATTTGCGCCCGGCCCGTTGTCCAGCGTCGCACGGGTACAGAGGTAGGTGAAACGTCCGGGGTGCTTGCCGGGGAAGTAGGGATTCAGCCCGGTCTCGTCGATGTCGGCGCCAATGACGCCCGGAGAGTATCCGCGTGCCTGTTCCTCGTCGTACTGCGCCCGCAAATCCTCGTCGGAAATGGCGTCGAGCAGCCCGACGCCGTAGATGCCGATGGTGGCTTCGATGGAGGCGGCGTGACGGCTCATGTCGAAGTCGGGGAAGAGGATGGCGCTCTGTTCGACTTCGACGGTCGGGTAGATAAGCGTACCGGCATAGCTGTAGCCGTCGCTGTAAGGCGTGCCGTCTGCGTATCGGTTGCCGTGTTCATCGACGTATTCGTTCCACGTCAGGTGGATACCCGATTCTTCGATGGGGGGCTTGAAGGGAGTGACGGCGCGTGTCTGCGTCATGCCGGTGAAATACTTCGAGGCCAGCGCCAGCGTGGGCGATGCCGGGTCGTAAATCATCAGCAGGTAGCCGTTGCGACTGTCGCTGGTGTCAAACTTGTCGACCCGTTTGCTGTGTCCCCCGTAGCTGGGGTGACAGGCGACGCAGGACTTGCGGATGTATACCGGGCCGAGGCCGGAATAACCCGTTTCGCCGGCCGTGACAAAGCTCTTGCCCGCCAGTTCCTCGCCGCGCATAAACTGGCGGTAGAGCACGGGGTCGTCGTTGACGGGCTGCACCGGCTGTTTGTAGGCGCGGGCAGTGGCGTTGAAGATGGTGCCGTTCTTGCCGCCGGCATACCACTCCTCGCCATACTCACGGTCGTCCGGCGGTACCGGCTTTAAATCCGGGTCGTCGGAACAGGATGCCGCCAAAATAAGCGGCAACGCTGCACGGATGAGGGATGGGAATGTTTTCCTGAATTGTTTTTTGAATTGTTTCATACCTTTTTATTTATACCTTGTTATGTGATTTATGATTTTATGATGAACGGGAAAAATACGGTCATACGAATTGCAACCGGATGCATTTCAAATGGTTGCAGTGTGTATTTTGCCTGTCGCCCTTCTTCGGGAATGAATGCCGCCCGTCGCGGGGTGAACTCAACGCCCGTCGCGGGGTAAGCTCAACGCCCGTCGCGGGGTGAGCTCAACGCCCGTTGAGGGGTGAGCTCAACGCCCGTTGAGTGATGGACTCAACGAGCGTTGAAGGGCGTCGTCACCGTTCGGTGAACGGTGTCATGACCGCCCTGATACCCCTTATACAACACCGACTCAATTGAATGCATCCTTTCACCTTATTCGATTATCTCCGGGATACGGTCAAACAGACCTTGCAGTTCGATACATGCATCGACCGCCGCATCGACCCGGGGAGCGTTAATCTGGTCGCGAACGACTTCGTAGAACGACTTGCCGCCCGTCCCGATGGCGGCAATCTTCGTCAGGCAATCGTCTATTTTGGCTTTGATGTCGCGGTCGAGACCGGCGTCCACCGTGGCGATACAGGCGCTCAGGCAGACCGTCCGGCGCGAATGGTCATCCATGCCGCCGAGATACGCGTTCTTGATGCTGCGGATGTTGTTTTGGTAGTCGTCCAGCGAATGCCAGCTATACCACGACTCGACGTCTTCGGTACGCTGGTTTTCGTATGGTTCGGCTATCTTGGTTGCGCCTACCTCGCCTGCGATTTCGGCTGCGCCGACGGCAATTTCGCTCAGTGCGTCACTCCAGGAAGTGTAGTTGCCGCCTGTCGCCTGCGGAGACAGTTTTTTTGCAAATTCCTTGTAGCTGGCATTGGCGTCCAAATGCGCCCTTACATCGGAGTTCTCGTCGAAAACGGCGCGTATCTCCGCCGTGACCGCATTTTCACCTACCCAGGCTACGTAAGCCAGCACGCAATCCCATACTAACGCATCGGTGGCAGCCGTCAGGTATTTCAGTTCGGCCTCCGAGAGGTCGCCCACCGGACGCGGCTGCCCTTCACGGTAGAGGAGGTATTCGGTGACGTGGAAGCCGATGACCTCGGCATCCAGTTCCGCCCAGGCTTTCTCGCCCGTGAGGTCGGCCGCTTCCTGATTCAGCGTCTCCAGGATCTGATCCAGTTCCAGCGGCCAGGAATCAATGTGCCCGTCAATGTCCAATGCCTGTTCACCCACGGGGCCGAACAGGAATGCTTCGCTGATTTCCCAGGCTACGCGCGCTTTCATCCATGCACTCGAAGCGGCTACCATATTCGCATCCGACGGGTCGTTTTTCAGCGCTATGTTGGCGGCACGCATTTCGAGCGCGGCTTCAGCCAGCGACCGGTAGGTGGGAACGATGGTCGATTCGATATACGAACCGAGGATGGACTGATAGAGTTCATCGCTGTTGATTTCTCCGCTGTCTTCGCCTCCTTTGTCTTTCTCGCACGAGGACATGCCGGCAACCAGCAGCAGGGTTGCCATGACTAACATACTGTTTCGAAATAATTTCTTCATAATGGCTTGTTGTTTTATTTAGTTCTTAATTTATTGATTTGTTCATATCTTCTGTCACAGGAAAAGCCCCGAACAGGCAATGCCCAGCGAAAGGGTCGGCTCGTTGTTGTACGGCGCCTTGAACTGCCGGAGCCGGTATTCGGCCTTGATAACCACGTCGCGCAACGGGAAGTAGTTCAACCCGCCGCTGATCACCCGCTTTTCGCACCATCTTTTGGGCGTGATGCTTGAGACGGTCTTGTACATCGAATTACAGTAACCGTAATGCCCGTATACATATAATTTATTCCCCTGATACTTGCGGCCGGGGAAGAACGACATCAAGTCATATCCCGCCTCCACATACCAGCTCAGCACGTCCGAAGCCACGTCCGTCCGCGCCGACGGGCTTTTGGAAGGCATCTTCTTGTTGACACGCGAGATGGTGTAGGAGTCACCCAGGTGACCGTAGACGGCATTGGCGCGCACCAGTAGGTGATGGTGGTCGTAGACGGCGTCCAGCGCGCCGACACTCACGGAACCGTTGACGGGCGAACCGTCATACGTATAACGGTCGGGTTTCAGGCTGTTTCTCGCGCTGAATCCGAAATAACCGCTCAGTCCCACGCGCAAGCCTTTTACGGAATAGTTGTCCGCACGGAAGGCGCCGGCATAGCGATTGGCAATGGTGAACTCATACGGAGAGGTCGAGCCGCCCTGAATCCAGCCGGCGTCGCTGAAGCGTTCGGCGTCCAGCCCGGAAATAAACTGCGCCTCATACCGCCACGCCTTCGTGCGTCCCCAGAAACTGATACCCGTTTCGTGCCACGTGCCGGGGAGGATGGAAGTCTCTTCTTCCGGGCGGAGAACGGAGAAAAATTCGGTGGGCATGTGATGCTGGTTCGTCAGGCCGACGGGTACGATGATATGACCCATGCGTATGTTGAGCGCAGAGGAGAAACTCTTTTCGATCCAGAACTGTTCGAGGGCGACTTCACCGCCTTTTTCGATCTCGGTCTCGTATTCGCCGGCTTCGGTGGTCTCGATTTCGTAGGTCGAACCGGTACCGCCGTGTTCAAACTCTACTTCGGTGGATACCTTCCAGCCGTGACCGAAGTCATAACTGAGAAAAAAAACGACGTGGGGGAGGTCGAACCGGCCATGCGTGGCATCCCTGTTGGTTTCCGGATACCAGTAACGCGCCGGACTGTCGCTGTAAAACATGCGCTGGGCTACCGCTTCGCCATAACCGCCCAGTTGCAGACGCGATGTAACCGGCGCAACAGCCTTGCTTGCCTCAACCGTTGACGCGGAATCAATGACCGACAACTTACCTTCGTTACCACCACCGGCCGAGAGTTCCATACACATGCTAATCAATCCTGTCCCAATGAACAGGACATATCTTTTTTTCATTATTCTACCGCTTTAGTTGCGCCTTACAAATAGGCCTTTTCTGGCCGACAAAGTTAAGCGCATCAGACTCCGGATACAATCGCCATCTGTGACTATTTTCAATAACGAAAATACCTATTTGTGGGTATAGTCGTTTTTTGTGATTATGCTGTGAATAGCGTGATTTGTGCATAAAGGGGTAGTTAGTAGCTAGTAGTTAGTAGTAAGTAGAGGGCGGTTGGCAGAAAAGCGGCAGTTGGAGGGAAAGGAGTAGAAGTGAGGGTTTGATCGGACAGCTTCGTCCTGTCACGACGCTACCGACCGCTATTCTCCTATCCGCTAATCATTAATCATTAACCATTAACCATTAACCATTAACAACGCCTGTTTTTGCGCAAAATCTTCCCGCACGCAGTATAGCAGTAAAGTACAGGGATACTCAGCAGGACATCTTTCATTTACATCGCAAGACGACGTCTTTGTCCTCATGACGGACGGGCTTTCTGCCGGACCGAGGATCGAAAATTCGTTCACAGCCTTTCCAGCAACATCAGCAATGCCATCAGCGTGGCACGCTGAACATTTTGTGCGCGGAGGTCGCCGAATTGATAACGGCGGGAGGTCACGCCGTCTCCCGAGGCTACGGCAATCCATACGCTGCCGACCGGTTTATCCGGCGTGCCGCCGTCCGGCCCGGCAATCCCCGACGTGGCAATGGCGTAATCGCATCCCAGCACATTCAGTGCGCCCCGCGCCATTTGTTCCACGACCTCGCGGCTCACGGCGCCCCGCTGTTGCAAATCGTCTTCCTTCACGCCCAGCACGTGTTGCTTTACCGTGTTGGCATACGCGACAACGCTTCCGACAAAATAACCGGAACTGCCCGCTACCGAGGTCAGTAAGGCGGCAATGGCGCCGCCCGTGCAGCTTTCTGCCGTGCCGACCGTACAGCCCCGTTCACGCAGACGTTCACCGACGATCGTTTCAACGGGCTTGTCTTCGCCCGCAAGGATATGTCCCGCCAACAGGTCTTCCAGCGTTGTCCGCAAAGCCGCCATCGTCCCGTCAACCTGTCCGGCTTCCTGTCCGGAAGCCGACAGGCGCAGACGGATGACGCCCGCCTGCGGCAAATAGGCCAGTTTGACGGATGGCGGCAAAGCATCCTCGAAACCGGACAAATGCATGGCCAGTTCCGATTCCGTATAATCCCTGACCCAGTACGTTTGATGCCGGAGGTATAAGTCTCTGCGAAACCGTTTCGCCAGGCGGGGCAATACCTCGTTCGTCATCAGCCATTGCATTTCGGAGGGTACACCCGGCATGGAAACCAGCGTAAATCCCTCGCGATCGAACCAGGTACACGGCGCCGTTCCAGCCTGGTTTCGGATGACGGTACACCGGTCGGGCACCATCGCCTGAAGGCGTGTCAATTCGTTCACCGTGCGACCGCGCAGACGGAAAAACCGTTCAATATCCGCGTAGACGGCTTCCGAAAAGTGCAGCCGGCAATCAAAATAGCGGCAGAGCGTTCGCAAGGTGAGATCGTCTCTTGTCGGGCCTAAACCGCCGGTAAGCAGGACTAACGGCGCCCTGTTTTTCGCCGCGTCGATGGCAGAGATGATCTCCTCCTCCGCATCACCGACTGCCGTGCGGCGAATCACCCGGAAACCGTAATCATTCAACACCTGTCCCATCCATGCGGAATTGGTATCCACCACCTGTCCAATCAGCAGCTCATCGCCAATCGTAATAATTTCAACGTCCATATCTTTAATATTAATGTTTCAAAATCGTCTCTGGTAAGGGTGCATTTCAAATGGTCGTGTTCATCTTACTTCCCATAATATGAGATCCCCACGTAGCGATTCTTTCCCGAACGCTTCTACACAAAAGCGCGACGTGAGAACGACTTTCCGGACGTTTCCGCAAAGCGATAGTTTGAAATGCACCCATTTATACTCCGATAATGCCATCCTTCACGGTCGTTTCCGGTCATTCTACCAACGTCCGCGAGAACGGAACAGCGTCCATCGAACAGAAATCGCCCTCCTGATATTTGAAATATCCGGTCATGGCAACCATCGCCGCGTTGTCCGTCGTGAAAGCGTTGGGCGGGAGATACACGTTCCATCCGAAACGTGCGGCATGTTCACGAAAAGCGTCCCGCAACCCCGAATTGGCCGACACACCTCCGGCGACGGCGATTTCCCGTATTTTCAAGTCTGCTGCCGCCTTTCGCAATTTGCTCATCAGTATTTCAATGATGGTAGCCTGCAACGATGCACACAAATCCGCCCTGTTTTGCTCAATGAAATCCGGATTTCCCTTCAGTGCGTCACGCAGCGTATAGAGAAACGAAGTCTTCAGGCCGCTGAAACTGTAATCATAACCGGGCACATGCGGTTTGCTGAAAAGAAAGGCGGCCGGATTACCTTCATTCGCCAGGCGATTCACGACCGGCCCGCCCGGATAGCCCAGTCCCATCACCTTGGCACACTTGTCGAAGGCTTCGCCGGCGGCATCGTCGATCGTTTGCCCGATAATCTTCATCTTATTATACGCCTGCACCCGGATTATTTGGGAATTGCCTCCCGATACCAGCAGGCAGAGAAACGGGAATTGCGGATGCCGGTCGCTGTCCGGCGTCTGCTTGATAAAATGAGCCAGCACATGTGCCTGCAAATGATTTACCTCGATGACGGGACGACGCAGTGCGAGCGCCAGCCCTTTGGCAAAGGAGACACCCACCAGCAGCGAGCCGAGCAACCCCGGCCCGCGTGTGAAGGCGATCGCACTCAATTCCTCCTGCCGGATACCGGCGCGTTTGAGGGCTTCCGCCGTCACGGGGATGATGTTCTGTTGATGGGCACGCGAGGCCAGCTCCGGCACCACGCCGCCATAGGCTGCGTGCACCGCCTGCCCGGCGATCACGTTGGACAGCAGCATTCCGTCGCGTATCACGGCGCAGGAAGTATCGTCACAGGATGATTCGATTCCCAAAATCGTTATGCTCATAATAAAATAAAATGGAGCGCAAAATAACGAAATCTACCGCGATATGCACTATTTTTGTGGACTAAAATTACGGTTGTCCGGTGAAAACCGGGTAGGCCGACCGGATGTAGAAAGGTGTTCAGGTAAAGATAACAAATAAATAAAGAGGCTATTAGGGTTTTAAAGTACATAGTGATTGCGCTCCTCATCCTGTGGAGTATTTTTTATGCGTTACCGGCTACATTGCTGCGTGTGCCACAAGCACAGAGGAAGATAGCGAAGGAAGCGAGCGAATTTCTGTCTTCTCAATTGAATGTCCCTGTGAAGATCGGAAAGGTGGAGCTTGTCTGGCTAAACCGTTTGGCATTGAGCGACGTGTCGCTGGATGACCGGCGCGGCGAACGACTGTTTGAGGCCGGTCATGTTTCCGCCGGATTCGAGGTGTGGCCGCTGCTTCTGCAGAAGAAATGGGTCTTCACAACGGTACGCCTGTTCAACTTTTCGCTCAACCTGCATCGCGAAACATCCGCCGCTCCACTCAACCTGCAATTTCTACTGGACGCTTTCACCTCCCGAGACACCATACAACATCCGAATGTCAACCTCCAAATACATTCCATCCTGTTCCGGAACGGTAACTTCCGCTACGACGTGGCCGACACACCCGATGCATCGCAGACATTCGATCCAAACCACGTGCTGGTGGAGAAGCTGAACGGACAGGTTTCGCTGGACAGACTGGACGGTGACAGCCTGAATGCCCGTATCCGGACACTGAGTTTTCAGGAACGTTCCGGTTTCCGGCTGGAAAAATTATCGACACGCTTGAGCGGAAACCGGCAGGGCGTCGCTCTCGACGGGCTGGATATCCGTCTGCCGGAAACGCTGCTGCAAATCACGGACGCCCGTATCTGCTTTCTTGATGCCGACAGCCTCGCTTCGAAGCCGGCCGACGCCTCCGTCGAACTTCATCTGAATGCCTCCGGCCTCTGCCTGCGCGATTTTACCGCCTTCGTACCTGAATTACGGCATTTCCCGGAGAAAATGGAACTCTCGGCAGAGGTGTCCGGATTCCTGAACGATTTGTACGTCCGGAAACTGACACTGAAACAGAACGGTGCTCTGTCGTTTCAGGGAGAAATGGAGTTGAAGCATCTCCTGCTGCCGGAAACAGCTTACCTGTTCGGACGTATTGACCGGCTGCAACTGACTGCTGCCAGGCTGTCCGGGATAGCCGGCCGGCTGACGGAAAACTCATTCGCCCTTTCCGCGCCGGTACTGCGACTGGGACAAATCGACTTTACCGGCGAAATATCCGGCTTTACCGACCATCTGGTAGCCTTCGGTAAATTACAGTCGGACATCGGTTCTCTCGAAATGGACATGTTGATTGGACATAAACGGGAGGAACAAATTGCGTTTTATGTGAAAGGCCGAATCGCTTCCTCCGAATGGGATGTCGGACAGTTGTTTGATGAGGATAATCCATGGGGGACAGTTCGCTTTTCTGCCGAACTGGATGTCTCCCGCTCTGCCGACAACTCGTTCGCGGGGAATATGCTGGCGCAAGTAAATCAGTTGGAATATAAAGGTTACCGATATGAGAACATCCTGCTTGCAGGCGATTTCAGCCGGCAGGAGTTTCACGGCCGGCTTGAGGTGAACGACACCAACGGAAAACTGCACGCGGAAGGTTTTGTCAAGAACGACGGCGAACATTCCGTTTTTCAAATCTCCGCCCGTCTGACCGATCTCCGTCCGGACAAACTGCATATCACCAGTAACTACGATCAGCCGCAAATGTCTCTGAATCTTTCGACTCATTTTACCGGAAATCATCCGGATAACTTCGTCGGACAAATCGTTGTGGATGATTTCTCATTTCAAACGGCGGAGAAGTCTTTCCGGCTGGATACGCTGCAAATCGAAGCGATCAACGGGGAGAATGGCCGTAAACTGACGATCCGGTCGGAGCTTCTGAACGGCGAAATCACGGGCGCGTATTCATTTGCTTCACTGGCGCCGTCGCTGTTGCACACGTTGCGGACGTATCTGCCGTCGCTGCCGCTGAAAGACAGCGAACAGACAGCGGACAATGCCTTTTCGCTGACGATGACGCTGGAAAATACCGAATCGCTTGCCGCCATGTTCAAGTTGCCGTTTGCCAATCTCGAACAGGGGCATATCTCCGCTCAATACGACAATCTCCGTGACACGTTCCGGCTCAATGCGATCTTGCCCCGGTTCCGGATTGGAAAGTCGGTGTTTGAGTGCGGCTCCTTGGAGCTTGACAATCCCAACGGGCACATCCTCCTGCAAGCGAAAACAACGTTTGTTCACAAGAAAGGCGCCCGCAATACCATACAACTTGATTCCCGGGCAGCCGACGACCAGATCAAAACCGAGCTGTCTCTTGAAAGCCTGAAGGATCAGACCCGAATCGCCCAGGCGACATTCACGGCTTCCACCCTCCTGGTTACCGACAGAGACGGGAACAACCAGCCGAGCCTGCGTACCGAAGTCACGCTTGAACCCAACCGGATTGTTGTCAGAGACTCCATCTGGAACATGGAGCCGGCCTCGATCACAGTCATGAACGGCAATACCACGATCGACAACTTTTACATCTCGAAAGGCGAACAATATCTGCGCATCAACGGCACGGCTTCGGTCAGGAATCCGAAGGAAGCGATTCTCGTTAACCTGAATGATATCGAATTGAGCCATATCTTCGATATCGTGAATATCCCGGCATTGCAGTTTGGCGGACGAGCCACCGGCACGGTATCCCTGAACAACCTCTACGGAACGCCTGCCATGAATACCAATCTGGAAGTGCAGCATTTTTCTTTCAATCAGGTAGAGCAGGGATACCTGAAGCTGTTCAGCGAATGGGACAATGATCAGGAAGGGATTCTATTGATGGGAACGATCTACCGGAACGACAGCACGTGGACAGACGTAGACGGGCTTATCTTCCCGGCCGGCCCCAAGGCAGGGCTTTCGCTCCGGTTTGCCGCCCGCGACATGGACCTGGCCATGCTTCATCCCTACGTAAACGGATTTACGAAAGTGATTGAGGGACGCGCGTACGGGGATATACATCTCTTCGGCCCTTTCAGCCGGTTGTCCTTTGAAGGCAGTGCTTTCGTGAATGAAGGGCGTATCGGCGTCGATTTCCTGAACACTGACTACACGTTTTCCGATACGGTTTATCTTACGCCTGCCTCCATTTGGGGAAAAGAGCTTGCGATACGGGACAGGAACGGCAACAGTGGAACCGTCAGTTTCGATGTACAGCACAACTGCCTGAAGAATTTTACATTTCAGGCCGATGTCAAAGCACGGAATTTGTTGATCTACGATGCTCCGGAAAGAATTAACCCGCAGATATACGGCATGGTATACGGCAGTGGGAATGCACGGATCAAAGGCAACGAACAGTTGGTGTCGATCGACGCTACCCTCCAGAGCAACCCGAAAACGAATCTGGAATTTAACTTCATGCACAGCTCCACAGCCGGAGAGTACGATTTTATCCGGTTTCGCGACCCGTTGCCGGCAGGCACGATGCCCCGACAGACGGCTACCGCCCTATCTCCCGCAAACAGCGACAGGGGCGCCGGGGTTCGTGTTAACTGTCTGATTGAGGTGACACCCGAAGCCAGTCTGGGGTTGGTGATGGATCCCGGCAGCGGCGACAGGATCAGAGGAAACGGCAGCGGCGACATGCAGATAGCGTATGACTCGCAAACCGACATGCTCTCCATGCACGGAAGTTATACGATCCGCAACGGAAATTACAATTTCAGCCTGCAACAACTGATCCGCAAGGATTTCCAGATTCGTGAAGGGAGCCGCATTGATTTTGGGGGTGACCCGATGGAAGCCAACCTGAATCTTCAGGCAATCTATTTCCTGACCGCCAACATCGAAGATCTCGACCAGTCACTGAGCAAAGAGACGCTGCGCACCAGCGTGCCCGTCAATTGCGTGCTGAACCTGAACGGCCGCCTGCAAAGCCCCGCAATCTCGTTCGACATGGAGCTGCCCAATTCCTCCGGAGAACTGGTGCGACAGGTGAAATCATTTATCGACACGGAAGACATGATGGCACGGCAAATCGTCTATCTGCTGGCGCTCAACAAATTTTATACACCCGACTATTCGATGAACGATTCCCGGAGCGACGAGTTCAGTGCGGTTGCTTCCTCAGCGCTCTCCGCTCAGTTGTCCAACATCCTGAACAGCCTGACGGACAAAGTGCAAATCGGAACCAACATCCGTTCGCGACAGGACGACGTGACGAATCCCGAAGTCGAGATGTTGCTTTCCAGCCAGCTGCTGGACAATCGCCTGCTCTTCAACGGGAATTTCGGATACAAAAACAGTTCGATACAGACCAATGCCTTCATCGGTGAATTTGATTTGGAATACAAACTGACCCCGGGCGGTGAAATTCGTTTGAAGGCATATAATCATGCCAATGACCTGTATCGCTATCACAAAGCCATGAATCGCCAGGGCGTAGGCATCATGTTTCACAAGGACTTCTCCACACTCACCGAAATTTTCCGCCGACGCAAAAAAACAGCCCCGACTCCGGCCAACCCGTAACCACGGAGGCACAGAGGACACAGAGATTTTTTCCTCTGTTTACCTCCGTGTCCTCTGTGCCTCCGTGGTTTTATTCATTCACTTCACGATGACCTTTTTCACGGTCTCTCCGCCGTCGATCCTGACCTTCACGATATACGTCTGCGCACCGGCTACCGGTATATCAAATTCGTCGGTGTTGGGGGTGAGGCTGTAGAGCGACATCCCCAGCAGGTTGTATACGTCTATCCGCTCGATCCGGCCGGAGAGCGTATGCACGTGGATGCAGCCCGCGCCGGCGCCGACCGTCACCTCCGGACGGAGGACGGTCACCGGTGCGTTGCCCACGCCCGTGTATTCCATCCGCAATACGAAGCGGTCGTTCAGTTCGAAGGCCGACGCGCCCGACGGCCTGACGGCCGTGAAGGTGTAGGACGGCGTCTCCTGCAGGAAGATCTCGAAGCTGCCGCGTTCGCGGTCTATCAGGTAAACGTCGTGGCCGAAGCGTTCCTGACCGGTGAAGCTCAGCGTCACTTCGCCGCTTTCGGCCAGGCGCAGACCCAGGGCGGTCGTGTGGGTTTGATATTCGCCGTCGGCCGAGATGGCCAGCGGTTCGCGTTGCGGCGTCAGCACGTAGACGGACAGCGGCGAAGCGTCGTAGAACAGCGCCCGCACGTCTTCACTGCCGCGGTATTCCGGTACGGCCGACAGCTTGTCAAAATGCAGGGCGGCGGAGGCCGTGCGGTTGCCCTGCGAGGCGCGGATACGCAGTACGCCGCTCTCCGCCTCCGCAGCGCGAAGCGTGTAACCCTCCTGATCCCAGCCGGAGGACGCGGTCGTTGTCCAGCGGGGAGACATGAGCACGCTGCCCACCAGGCTGCCGGTCGATATTTTCGCCACAAAGAAGGATTGCAGCGGCGCAATCAGATTCTTGTCGGTCATGCCGGGTGATGTGCTCACGCTGTATCTCATCCCCTCCGTACCGGTCACTTTAGTGGCGATGAAGCTGCTGTTCACGTCGCCGTCCCAGATCAGATAACCGCTTGGGGCCAGCTTTGCGCCGTTGTTGACAAGGAAGGAATCGGCACGCAGCCACGCCAGGTAGGGATTGACTACCTGCACCAGCTGACCGGCGGCCACGTCGTTTTCGACCGGCAGGCTGAACCGGCCGTTACCGTCCTGCACGACGCCGTCCGTGATGAAGCGGTGGCTGACGGTGCGCGGCGTGCTGACGGCGGGTTTGTTCAGCGGGGTGTAGGTGGTTGCGGACTGCGGGAAAATCAGGGGCTGGTCGCGCGATACGCTTGTGCCCGTTACCCGCAGGTTGAACGCCTTGCCCGGCCTCAGCCTGTCGCCCGGTTCGCCGAACGTGGCGGTGAACATGTTCGCCTGCGCCGCTCCGCCGGCAGGGTTGGCCAACTGGAAGTAGTTCATATATACGTCGCCCCAGCGCGGTTGACCCGCGGCGTCCTTGAAGTGGTAATCGCCCGAATACATGTCTTTCAGCGGGGCAGACCACATGATAAAACGGTCGCGTTCCGTGGCCTTGAGCTTCAGTTCTACCCGCGCACTGTCGTAGTTCAATGCGTGGGGATTCACGAGCAGGGCACGATCCTGCACCGTAATTGTGCGGCACCAGGCGGAATCCGTCAGTTCGGGGTAGAAGCCTGCGCCGGAGGAAATCACCACCTCCGTACAGGCCGAAGGCGGCCACGATACGGGCGATTCATACGTACTGCCGCCTGCCTGCACCGTCTCCACCCAGTTCTCCGGGTTGTACCAGTCCGTATTTTTCATGCCCGTCCAGCGCATCGGACGGGAGGCGCCGGCGGCGTATACGGTGAGCAGTCCCGGCGGGAAACCGCCCTCGCGGTTCCAGGAGGCTGTGCCGTGTCCCGGCGTGTCCGGTACGGAAGGCTTCACCAGCCGCGAGGAGTCGCCCGCCATCCCGCCGAACGTGCAGGAAGGGCCGGAGGACAGGAAAGCGGTGTCGGCTACGGTGTACCATTTAAACCCGACGCCGGCTGGCAGTTCCCGGAGGGTGGCCGTGAAGCTGCGGCCGTGGCAGGCTGCGGCGCCGTGTATTTCCTCCAGGATGTAGATGTAAGCCGTGGCGCGGAACTCCCGAATGCCGCCCGTCCCGGGGTCGTAGATGCGGAAACGGTAGATGAAGGAGTCGATTTGAGCGGGCAGATTTTCCGTGCCGCTGTTCAGGTAGATCAGCCGGCTACCTCTGCCCGCGCCGATGCCGCTGAGCCTGCCGGCTACGGGCTGCTGCACGACGGAATCGCGGAGGCTGAACGGCCCGGGCGAAAAGAGGCCGTCCGGCAACATGTCGTTGGCCAGCACGTCGATTTCCGTCCAGTGATATTTCTGTACCGTGCGCGTGTCGTTGCGCATTTGCAGGATGGCCGAGACCCGCTTTCCGGTCGCATTGTTGGTCGTGTCACATTCCTGCTGTACGTAGTGCGTGCCACCGCGGTCGTTCAGCCGGAGAATCAGGCTGTCGCTCAAGTCGAATACCTGCGTAAAGTGCGGGATGACGGCCGTGTGCGTCACCGTGGCGCCCGGACTGATCATCTGCATGATGGAATCGGTATGCACATGGGTGGCTGCAGTGACTTCGTTGCGGTAGACCCCTGTGTAGAACGGCGCCACGGCTGCCGCATCGCCCCGGTTCTCCACCGTAAAGGTGACGCGCAGCGAATCGCCGTCGTTGAAATACTCATAAACGGGATTCCCGACCGGAAGTACGTCCGGGGTGAGCCACAGCCGGGTGCCGTTCATGTTGAGCGCCGTCTGTTGCTGGAGGAAGTTGTTGTACGGGCGGACGTCGTCCGAGGTGCCCATGATGCCGTCGGCGCCGGGGAATACGGTTGTGGGATTCATCTGATAGCGCGGGATGGTCAGGTCGTCGTTTACGTTCACCGCATTGTAGGCATACTGATTCCATACCTTGCGGGCGGGCGCCCAGGGAGACCCGTCGGTTTTAAATACACGTACATAACCGGTATAACTCTGGGCTGAGGTATGACCCTGCACGACGATCTCCGCCTGTCCGTCGTCGTCGATATCGACGACCAGAGGAAGCTCACGCAACGTTAAGGAAGCGACATTCATGAAAGTAGACAGTACATTGGCTGCCGGTAGAGCGCCGCCGCCATGATAGTTTCCATCAATGATGCGAAGTTTTTCCTGGTCGCGATATACGATTTCGTTTCTGCCGTCCTGATTGAAATCAAACAGGCTCATGCCGGTACAGGCCGAACCGTCGTTGTGAGACAAGGTCCACATGAGTGAGATTTGGCTGCCGGCAGGCTGCGCCGGATTGAAATCCAATGCGTACATGAGCGTGGCGGTGCCGATAAACACAATTTCCGGATAGGGATCGGTATCAATATTTCCAATCATGGGGACGCTGTACCATGATGAATTTGCGGTAGCAAAACTGCCCGTTATATACGAGCCGGCGCCGGGCATGGGTTTCCATACGTACACCACATTCGGAACTGCGCTGTTAGATACTTTTGAAATGACGACGATTTCCAGTTGGCCGTCGTTGTCGATGTCCGCCACCTGGGTAGCCCCGTCCTTAGTGGCGTTGGAAGGCAGCGTCCGGGTCAGTTCCTTCCATACGGTCATGCTTTTTGCGGCTATGTCCACCTTGTATATCTGGGTTCCGGCGCACAGTTCCAGTATGCCGTCGCCGTCGATATCCGCCGCCATGGACGAACAGCCGCTTCCGGCAAGCACTCCGTAATTGTTCGACGTGCCGCCGGCGCATATTCTTTCCCCGTCGGCCAGCGAGAAGATGGTGTTTCCCGCATATACTTCGGGAATGCCGTCGGCATTGAAGTCGGCTATATTCACGAGCGCACCGTAATGCCCCGAAGCGGTATGATGCGGATAATCCGATTTCCACAGGCGGACGCCGTTCTCATCATAGGCATAGAGGTGATAGTCGATGCCTGCAACCACGATGTATCCCTTGTTGTTGTAGCGTGCGATGGCCATTGACCCGAAAGTAGATACCGTAGTTATTGTGGATTCGTTGACGGGTTTGAAGGTAAAACTCTTCTCGAACTTGACCTGCTGCGTACTTTTGTCGAAATAGTATATCTTGATTCCGTTGCTTTCATACCAGTTGTTGGTACTGGCGTTTTCGATAAATCCGAGAATTTCGACCGTGCCGTCGCCATCAATATCTCCTGCGGTGAGCGAAGCGTAGTTATGTACGGTTGCGGCAGTATTCAGCGCAGTTTCCCTGATTCCCCATTTCTGGGCCAGCGGGTCGATGTAGCAGTCGGCGTCGCTGATGTTGTCCGGCCTTTCGGCTACATATATATAAATGTATGCATCGGAGGAGTATTCCGTGCCGCAGGCGATGCGGTAGACGAGCGTGTCGAAGCCGGCGAAGCCGGCGGCGGGGGTATAGCGGATGCTGTCCATGGCAGCGCCGGCGAGTGTGGCGGAGCCATGCGGCGTCGTGGGGGTGAGTATCGACAGCACGGGCGTGCAGCCGGACGGGACGGTATCGTTCGCGAGCACGTTCACGATCACGGGCAGCGCCGTAGCCGTCAAGGCGCGGTCGTGCATGGCCAGCAGCACCGGGCCGCTGGCGACGTCGCGGTACGTGGAATCGCAGACCGCCTGCTCGTTGAAGCCGTTGCCGGCGTCGTTGATGCGGGCGACGAGCTTTTCCACGTCGTTGCCCCACGTGGCAAGATAGGCGGGGATGCCGAAGGTGATACGCGCCGTGTCGCCGGCGTTGATCGAATGAAGATAGGTATACGTGTGTTTCACGGCATTGCCGACGGCGTTCTTATATACGGTGATATGGAGAGGCGCGACGAAGGCGGCGCTGCCCAGGCTGACCACATCGAGGGTGACGTACATCGAGTCCTTCGCCGCGTCGTAGCGATAGAAGGTCGAATCAATTGCGGAGCGGGGCGCAAGCCACAGCGGCTTGCCGTTTCTGTTGAGCGAGGTTTGCTGCTGCAGGAAGTTGTTGTACGGGCGGACGTCGTCCGCCGTGCCCGTCATGCCGTCGCTGCCGGGGAATACGGTGGCCGGACTCATCTGATAGCGCGGGACGGTCAGGTCTTCGTTTATGTTCACCACATTATAATTATACTGGTTCCACACTTTGCGCGCCGGCGCCCAGGACAAACCGGCGCTCTTGTATATGCGCAGCGTGGCCGGACTTGTCGCATTGCTTGCTCCGCCCATCACCAGTATCGCCGACGAACCCTCGCCGTCCACGTCCGCCACTATCGGGTATTCCTTGTACGTGCCCGAACCGCAGGGAAAGGTTTGCAAATTCGTGATCGTGCCGGTTGCAGCATTGGCCTGCATGATGCGCAGGTTGTCCTGGTCGCGGTATACGAGTTCGGGGATGTTGTCGCTGTTGAAGTCGAACATCGTGATGCCGGTCGCGCCGCTGCCGTCCGTATGGGACAGCGTATACGGGCGCTGAAGCGTTGTCGTGTTGTTGTAGCGCCAGCCGTCCAGCCTGTTGTTCGTTATATAAAGTATCTCCATGTCCGGATTGCTGTCTATGTTGCCTGCAAACGGCGTGGCGGGATAATCTACGCCCGTGCTGCCGCCTGTGGCAACGACCGAGGACGTCGGGCCGGGTTCCCAGACCAGTATGCCGTAATTGCTTCCGCCATTATTGCTGGTTACGATGACGTCTAATTTCCCGTTCCGGTTTACATCGGCTACGATCGTCGTCCCGTCCGTAATGGACAGGCCGTTTGCCGTCTGTGCCCCTATTTGATATTTAATGTTCATCGTATTCGCGGCGTTGATTCCGTCACGATACGGGGTATGCACTTCGTATACGTGCGTTCCGGCCGCCAGTTCGACGATGCCGTCGTCAGTAAAGTCGGCCGCTACGGTATAATAGTGCTTGTAGCTCGGGTTGCCTCCCGCCTGCACATATCCTTTGTTGCCGGCGCCCTGCACCAGCAGTTTGCCGTTCTCCGCCGCCCATACGCTACGGGAAGCATAGACTTCCACCTTGCCGTCGCCGTCGAAGTCGGCAAAGCCTACGGCCTGCGGCGTTACGGCGGTAGCGCCCGTTTCGGCAACCCAGTCGTTTATCTTCGCATTCGACCGTCCATTAACTCCGCCGCCGTTCCACGCCGTTATCGGCTGCCCCGTCTGCGGATTATATGCATACAGATAGCCGTCCGTTGCCTGAAATACCAGTATCGGCGTCATTACGCCGCCTATTTCCACCCGTGCCAGCGCGCCCATCGGATGCATGTAGCTTGTCGTCGGAATGGAAAATTCCGTCGGATTCCCTCGATTGTTCCCCCAAAATACGTATACCTTGTTGACCGTTCGCGGATCGTTGGCGCTGACAAAATTATACACAAGTATTTCGGGTACCCTGTCGCCGTCGAGGTCGCCCACCAGCGGTGTTGCGTATGCCGTCATTGTCTGCTGGGACGTATTGCTTGTAAATGCCGCCTCTATGCTCCAGGCAATCGACGGGATGGCGGTGAAGCAGTCGGCGTCGCTGATGTTGTCGGGATAGGAATTGATTCTCAGCAGGATGTTCTGCGTCTGCTGGCAGGTCTGCGGCACGCCGTTCGCCGTGTACGAATCTACGGCGGTAATGACATATTGCAGCAGGGCAAAAGACTTACCGGGCAGCAGGGTAAATGTTGCCGGCGGGATGGACGTGTTCGGCGCGCCGGTAACGGTAGACGAAACGTCGGTAGCAATGCCGCCCGGTGTAATGTCGGTAAGCGTCCATGAATAGGAAACCGTACCGTTCTCGCCGCTGTAGCCGATGTGGCGTCCGGCGAAGGCCATCGTGCCGCTGTTTGTTAAAAGGTTTTCGGAGGTCGAACCGACATTGAGTTTGAACTTGGCGCAGGTCGAGAGCTTGGCAATGGCCGCATGGCCCGGACTGTCTGTGCCGCAGGAAAAGAAGCCGTCCACCTGACTGACCGTATTTAATGCCGTACCGTTTGGGAAAGCGTTTCCCACGCGGTAGGAATAAGAAGTGAGGCTGTCGGTGAGTTCGTACATTCGGTATCCGGTAATATTCTGGTAAGAAGTTTGATGAAGCGACGCCGTACCGATATATTTTGGAGGATTGCTGCTTCCCGGCAAAAGCAGCGGAGCATGAAACATGGTATCGCCGGGGATAGTTATTTTATACCAGGAAGAAGCGGTTTTGGCAGCGTTGATTCTGTATAATCCATTTCCGTAGGCATACGTTTGAGTATAATCGGTAGAAACAGAATGTAAATTGAGTGTAAGAAAATAACCTCCGTCGGTAGTCGGCGTAATAGCCCTCGACCATCGGTTGACGCCTGTTTCCGGCGTTAATGCTGTGTTTATTGCAATGGAAGAGATGCCTGATAATGATTGGGGAATATTTAAAATAGTCTGACCGGTCGTAGCAATAAAACTGCCGTCCGGATTTTGGTTGAATATGTTCATTTCTCCATAACTCGCGAGATGATCCGCAATAATCTCTCCATTTTTGTTATACCTGCGAATCAGTGTGCGGTCAATGTTCTGTCCTCTATCTAATCCGCCGATTACATAAGTATTGGGAGTATCTGAAGCCGCCCATCCGTTATTGGTATACCTTCCGTTCACGAGCGTGTCTTTTATCACTGTTCCGCCGGCGTCGAATTTCACAATCCATATCCCGGTGGCAATGTACTGACTGTTCACAAAATCATTGGTATTCCAGCTGTATTCTTTTTCACCGACGGGAGCTCCGGGATTATAAAAATAACCAAAAGCGAGGTAGCCTCCGTCGTCGGTTTTGAAAGCAGACGAAAACCGGGCAGAAGCGTCGTCGGAAATAGAACTGCCCGGATGCGAATTAATATAATATTGCGGGATGCGTGCCGTAGCCCGCTGCAATTCATTGCCCGATTCGTCGAACTCAACCACCAGCCCCTCCAGTCGCTCATATTTGGAGGAAACGCCATCTATCCACGTATACCCGCAAGCGGTGTAGGTCCCTCCCGGATTATGCTTAATGTTGAGAATGGTTCCCTGTCCGTAAGTCTTCGACCAGACGACGCCCAGGTCGTCAATACTCTGCGCCTTGGCGTCCTGTAAATTCGCTAATCCGGCCAAACATACCGTTACGCAAAGAAAAAATGTTTTTACTTTATCAGCTTTCCTGTTTTGGCTAAAGCCAACGGCCACCGGGGGAACGGGGCTAAAGCCCGGTGCGGCGGCAGTCCTGATTTCCGAGTGCAGATGGCCGACTGCACTGTTCCTCCATGTACGGCTGCTTGTACGGGCTTCAGGAGCTGTCTGGAAATAAGAAAGCCGGGAAACCCGGATTCTCCGGGCTTCCCGAGCAGCATAAACAAAAAATGAAAAAACCGGGAAGCCCGGAAAAACCGGGCCTCCCAAGCAAAAGAAATGAAAAACATGGGAAGCCCGGAAAAGCCGGGTTACCCGAGCAAAAAAACAATGATGTTTCACGTCCGCCGGCATGGGATCAGGGAATGATGACGCTTTCGATTTCGTTCCAAGGCCCTTTCTGTCCGCGTGTATTTTCCCAACGCATGGCGAAATAGAGCGTCTTTCCGCGCTGATCGCCTTTGAATACGAGTTCTGCGGGCGTGTGCGTACTGAACGCGCTATGCGTCAGTTCCGACCAGTCCGCCGGCGGCTGGTCGAGGATTTCCCAGACCAGTTCGGCGCCGTGTACGCCGTAGGGTTTGGCTATGCCCGTGGCGCCGCGGTCGCGGTAGTGAAATCCCAGTATCCCCGGTTTGGAGGTGTCGGCCGTGGCCGCGATCACGCCCTTGGGAATCGGCGCGGGTATGTGCCCGCCCGTGTGACGTTTGGGCAAGCCCGCTTCCACCAGATCCTCGTCGGTCACGAGGGGATTACTCTTCATGTACCCGTTGTACAGCTGCCTGTACACCCTGGCAAAATCATTTTGAGCGCTCTTGAGCGCCGCCGTCTTGGCCGGCGTACGTTCGGCCGGATTCTCAAAAGTCTCATAAGCCGTCTTGAAGCGGGTGTACCCGGGCGTAAACTCGCCGTTGTACCAGGTCAGAATCGGACCGGTAATACCGATACGTGCGAGAACATCGTCCTTCAAATAAGTTACCGTTTGGTTGGCCTGATTGTAGAGGCCCTCCGGGTTGCGAGGCAACCAGTCATTTTTACTTTTCATCTTTTTT
>JAITAY010000149.1 GCA_031283915.1 Tannerella sp. | reverse complement strand
GCCCAGATTTTGTCCATCATTGTAAACAGTGATTCCTGAAATTCCTTTCGCGCCGTATAAGGTATCATCGAATGGTCTAACCGGTATTCAATGATGACTTCCGCATTGGACAGATATTTTCGTAAAGCGTTTCGCTTACCAAGTAAAATTAAAGAAGCATAACTATATTTACTGTTTTCAGCCAGTCCCAAATCGGTAAGTGCCTGATTGTCGGGCATTGTTGAAAACGCAGGATTTTCCTGTTTCTGCGCATAACCGGCTTTCATCAATGCAATGGCTTCCGGGTCTAAATCCTCAAAAGTCAACCCCTCGCATATCGTAGCGGAAAAATCCGGCTCGCGTTCGGAAAGGATTCGGAAAAGTTCGTCATTCGACATTACACGCAGGCTGTCGCCAATACGCATTAAAGGAACTCCTTCAAAATTCAGGGGAGATCCGACAGGCCGGGCGGGTATTTTGAACACCAGAACCCGCTTTCCGTCATCGTGCAGTTCCTCAATTTCAACACGGATGGACAGTCGTTTATAAATCTCGTCTTCCAGTTTGCCGGTTTTTCCCTCTGCGAAGGACGTCCCAACAATTTCGTGCGGCAATTCCTTCTTTTCCCTGACGCCAAAAACAAGATACCCGCCCCCTTCGTTGGCTAATGCTACCGTATAACCAAGTACACATTTACGCCTTTCTTTGGGGTCGGCATGTTTACCTCCGGCAAAGTTGAAATCCTGTTTTGCCTCCTTAAACTCTACCCTGTTCTCCGTTTCGCGAAGTTTTTTTATTTCCTGAATTGTCATGTCGGAACAGTTTGTTTTTGAGAGCGCAAAGATACGCTTTTAACGGCTAATTTCCAAAACGGATGCACGGACAGACAGGGCTGGTATGCCTGCCTGTCCGTGCTTTCCCGTTTTATTTTCGCGACGGTTTCCGATCGGCGTCTTCCATTCTTCCCAGTACGGCGCCTTTCAACAAATCCATGAATTTTGTCCGGCGGCCATCCGTCCGGTGTTTGATGTTCATGAAATAAACGGCAAACTCCTTCACGTCAAAATCAAATATCTCGCCCATCTGTCTAAACAGTTCTTTGAGGGTGATTTTGCCGTTGTTGATTCGCTTTACGGTGTATAGGGCATACATCAGTTCTACCCACTCAACTACACTGCCTGTCCATTTCAGTTTGCCGTGTTTGGGGGACTGACGGGAAAATGGACAACTTTGCGCAGTTGCTTCCATTTGCATTTGCCAGCGGACAAATTCCATCTGCCTGTCAACAGCGTCAATAGCTTTGCGGAGATAAAGCGCCGCTTTTTTTTCTCCGGTATCTCTGTCAGACATGCCAGTTCAACGCGGGTATAAACAAGCGTATTATGATATGCAATTTTGTCGGTAAAGACAGCGTTTTCCGAAAACAGGAGCCTGACAAATTCGTCATAGCCGGTTTTCAATACCTGGATGTCAATGTCCATGTCTTTTTGTGAAGCCTCTTGCAATGCGAGGAAAAACTTCGTCGAAATGAATTTCTTCATGTATTTATAAATTAGATGATTGATAAAAAAATAAAGAGCCTCCCGCCGGAAGACAGGAAACTCTTTGTTTCACAATTAATATTATGGGGCTGTTTACACGCCGGCATCCGTTCCGGCGGGGCCAGACTGCGCCCTTTTCAGTTTTTTATATACCCCGTTCGCTATGGGATACGCCGACTGCGGGATATAAACAGACAAGCCGCAGAACGTGCGGATAACCTGCATCGCGCCTGTTCCCGCCGAATAGTAGCCGTTTGTACAGGCTTTGTATGTCACACATTCGTCAAGGGCAGCCTGAAAGCCGTTGTATTTTTCGGACGGGTATATTCCGATGGCATCGGCTACATTACCGCGCAAAGCGGTTTTTTCGCCGGCTTCGGTGCGGAAATTATTGTCCGTGCCGAGCCGGACAAACACGGTGCGGCGGGAACTTGCCGAAGCCGTGTCGTCTATCCACTCGTCTTTTTCGCATGAAACGAAAAAGGATGACAGCAGGAAAATCAATATGTATGCCCTGTATTGCATCAATTATATTCGATTCGCCGTTTATACCCCCTTCTGCCTTTATCCTCCTTTCTTGCGGCGGTTTTTCGTTATTACTCTATCTGCCTCTGCTTACAGAGGTGTTTTTCTTTGCTGTTGCGGCACACAGTGAACGATGAAAGGAACACCATGCGGAAGCCGGGGCCGATGAAATTATCCGGGGATTCGCTCATGCGACAGGCAGAGCGGCCGGACCCGTCGGAGGCGAGTACTCTGAGCCGTCGGAGTTTTGAGCGCGGGCGGTCACGGTTTTTATGCCGGTTATTTCCTGCTGCCCTTCCCGCTCACGATGCTTTCCGTCGCTTCGAGCGTGGCGCCGGCAAGGGCGTTCCTCAACTCTTTGCCGGGTGTGAAGCGGATGTTGAATTTTTTAACGCTGTGTGCGCCAACGCCCTCCCGCGTGTCGTGTCCCGTGCTGTTGCACGTCAGGCGAAACGAACCCCAGTCGCCCAACTGCACGCTCTTGCTGTCGAGCAACATGCGGATAAGGATTTTTCGGAACTGGTCGAGCGCCATCTCCGCTTCCTTGGGGTTGAGTGTTGTTTCGTCGGCTATCTGGCGGGCTACTTCCTTTTCGCCTGCCTGTCCCACCATTTTCAATCCTGCATACCATTTCTTTGTTTTCAGATCGCCCGGTATAGGGCGTTCTACCTTGTTGTAAAATATTGCCATAATAAATCAATTAAAAATTATGAATTATAAATTATGAGTTATTAGTTGATGTGATGTTATTCGGTGGTTATTCAGTAGTTATTCTTGGTTATTCAATTGTAATTTGGGAATTACATGCGAAGCATGAATAACGCGAAGCAAATAACGGTGAAGCCGAATAACGTGATGAACGATGAATATGAGTTATGAACCTGAGTTATCAACTATCAATTATCAACTATCAACTACGAACTATCTAACCACTGATTGAATCAGCAAATCCAAACAGCGTATAATCCACCAGGATGTTTCCGGTGGTGTCATACACATCCTGGCGGTCGCGGGCGCCGTGCAGGTAATGTTCCCTGCGGTTGAGCGATACCTGCCAGTAGCCGGCGAGGTCATCCTTGTTGGCACGCAACTTCCGGCGCAGCAGGCTGATGGCTACAGCCCCCCCCACGGCTATCGCGCCCGAAACGGCCGGGGCAGCCACGGCGGCATCCGATTCAATCATCCAGCAGGCGCGTTTCAACCAATCGTTTCATTTGTTCAGTTTTTTTAAGTTTGACAATTAAAACGAACAGGGGCTGTACATCTTCGGCGCAGTCCCTGTGTCGTTAATGATAACTGTGGTAAGGACAGACGTCTCTTACTTTTGCCGTTACTCCGCCGTAACGCCGCCCCGGTCGTTCGGCATCCACGGGTTAATCGTGCCGGTTACGGCTACACCTGTGCGGGTAAGCGTAACGGCGTAAGTGTATTCGTTACCGGGGGCGAAGGTAGTCGCATCCACTTCCCACGTAAAGGTTTCGCCGCCAACCGTAAAATCTACCGTTACATCACCATTCGAAGAATAGACGTACGGCAGGATGATCGCGTCGTAGGAGGCATTGAAACCACTCGCCGTGGTTATCACGCGCGGGGTAATAGCCGCCGGAGTGTTGGGCGTGCCGAGCGTACCGTCAGAAAGTTTGAACGTGTTCTTGGTGTTCATGCCTTTAATCGTTACCGTCATGCCGGTAAGCGGAGTGTTCACAGCGGCACCGGCCTTTACGTTTATCACCATTTTGGCCAGCTTGTGATTGAAAGCGAGGGCAACCGGAGTTGTCGCATGGGTAACCTTGTCGTAACCGCTACCGCCGGTTCCATTGGCTTTCGCCCACAGCAAGTCGATGTCGGCCTGCGAAGATGCGGTCTGGGCGCCCGATACATCTACGCTAATGCTGCTGCCGAGCGTTTTCCCGCTCGCATAGGGATAGTAGGCGATAAAGTCAACCTTACTGCCGTCCATCGGATAGTAGATTTCGTCGCCTGCTACGGCAGAGAAAGTGCTGCCACCCGTGGTGGTGTACTGCTTGTTCTCGGCCTGTTCGGCAATGGTTGTCGTACCGTTACTCATCATAAAAATACCGATGGCGTCGCCACTGGCCCACACTGTTCCGGCCGCTTTGGTTGTCGGGCCGCCGTTCTGCACGGCCTGACCTGCGATACCCGCCGAGAAACTCACCGCCTGCGGCTGGTTATTGTCCTCTATCTCGTCGTTCACGTTGCATGCGGAGAACGCCACCATGCCCAAAAGGGCTGTACCCATCACTAAAATTCTACTTTTTCTTGTTGCTTTCGCTTCGCGCAAATTATTCACGTTCGGCAAATCTAAACAAGTTTGTTTTTGCTCTTTCTTACTCATAATTTTCATTGTTTGTTACTTTTAAAAATTTTAACTCGTGTTTATTTATTTCAATTCAACTATATTTTAGACCGGCTGCGCCGGTAATCGTTATTTTCTCTCGCCTGCCTCCCGCTACGCTCGTCTCTCGCTTGCTCTTTGGCAGGCTCGTTAGCTCAAAGGCATGTGAACTAAGGGACGACCGCGACGCGGAACCCGAGGTCGATGCCAGCGTAGTTGGGATAGTTGTCGTTGCGGATCGCAGAGCGGCAGTTCTGGGCGAGGCTGCCCCAGCTGCCGCCGCGAAA
>JAITAY010000345.1 GCA_031283915.1 Tannerella sp. | reverse complement strand
GTTTTTTGCCATCCAACGACTGAAAATGCGCGCATACCGGGGTATGTAAGCATTTTCAGGAGGAAGTATGGTGAAAAACAGACCCGTAAATGGATGGTTTATTTACAGACAGCTCCTAAGTTTGCAAAAGGAAAAAGATTTAGCCTTCCTCATCCCTAAATTATTTCCCCAATGATTGCAGGTAATTTTACTTACCTTTGTCCCTGTAAAAACAAAAATGAATGAGTAATATATTTATGGCTACAATTTTAAAACCAGGCCAAAGGGAATTTAAAGAAGACCCGAACAGGATAGACAGCTTCAGCATATTTTCCGATGTTTCCATCGCTAAAAAAGGAATCAAATCTCAAAACCTGAACTTCGATTTACGGCAGTTGAATCCGGGTCAATATTGTGCTGCGTACCATTTTCACAGGTATGCGGAGGAACTGTTCATGCTTATCTCCGGTTCTGCCACGTTGAGGACGCCAAAAGGCCTGGAAATTGTTGAAAGCGGCGATTTGATATTTTTTGAAAAGGGCGAAACGGGAGCGCACCAGTTGTACAATCATACGGCAGAACCTTGTGTTTATCTGGACATAAGAACGTTTATCGGATACGACGTGTGTGAATATCCCGATTCGAATAAAATTTACCTTGTTCCCTCATGCGAAATATTCGGCAAAGACGCCCAACTGAACTATTTTGACGGAGAAGAAAATGTCCGGGACAAATGGGAAGAAATCAGGAAGGAAAAGGAATAGCGCTAACGCATCAGGAATGGGAAATAAATAAAGTATACCGTAATTGAGAATGGGGCAGCAAGTCCCCAGAAGGACTTTAATGCCTTCTATTTTATTTATTTCCATCCTTTAATATACACATTACAAAGCAATGAAAATAAACAGTCGATTCGATCATTTTAATTTTAATGTACTTGACCTTGAGCGCAGTCTCGCTTTTTACGACAGGGCGCTCGGTCTGAAGGAAACACGTCGCCGGACGGCCGACGACGGTTCCTGGGTCATCGTGTACCTGACAGACCACCAGACCGGCTTTTTGTTGGAACTGACCTGGCTGCGTGACCATCCTGCGCCCTATGAACTGGGCGAGTGTGAATTTCACCTGTGCGTGCGCGTGCCGGGTGATTACGGGGAAACGCGCCGGTATCACAGGGAAATGGGCTGTATCTGTTACGAGAACGTTGACATGGGGCTTTACTTTATTGAAGACCCCGACGGATACTGGATTGAGATACTGCCGCTCCGGTGAAAAGCGGCGTTTTCCGGAAAACGAAATGCAGGAAATGAACTCATACCGTCTGACAGACTGGTTGCCTGTGACCAAAAAGGAGGTCGAAATGCGCGGCTGGGATTACATAGATGTCATCCTGTTCAGCGGCGATGCCTATGTTGACCATCCATCCTTTGGCGCGGCGGTGATCGGGCGGGTACTGGAATCCGAAGGATTGCGCGTAGCCATCGTGCCGCAGCCGGACTGGCGGGGCGATTACCGTGATTTCAGGAAACTGGGCGTTCCGCGGCTTTTTTTCGGCGTTGCGCCCGGCGCCATGGACTCGATGGTCAACCACTACACCGCCAACAGACGCCTGCGGAGCGACGACGCTTATACGCCCGACAGACGCCCCGGAATGCGTCCCGACTATCCCGGTATCGTTTATACGAAGATTCTGAAGACGCTTTATCCCGAGACGCCGGTTGTGCTGGGCGGCATCGAAGCCTCGCTACGTCGCCTGGCGCATTATGACTACTGGCAGGATTGCCTGAGACCCGGCATTCTGGCAGACTGTCCGGCCGATCTACTGATCTACGGCATGGGCGAGGAACCCGTCCGCGCACTGGTGCGCAACCTGCTGGCCGGGGTTCCCTTCCACCGGCTGAAAGACCTCCCGCAAACGGCCTGCCTGACCGGCGACGTATCGCCGCTTCCGGACGATGTCGTGCTTTTTTCGTTCGAAGACTGCCTGAAGGACAAACGAAAACAAGCCCTGAATTTCCGGATGATCGAAGAGGAATCCAACAAATACCGCGCCGCACGCATCTTGCAGCGTACCGGCACGCAGACCGTGGTGGTCAATCCGCCCTGTCCCCCGATGAGCGAGGCCGCACTGGATGCCTCTTTCGACCTGCCTTATACACGTATGCCGCATCCGAAGTACAGGGACAAAGTCATTCCGGCTTATGAGATGATCAAGTTCTCGGTCAATATCCACCGGGGATGTTTCGGTGGATGCGCTTTCTGTACCATATCGGCGCATCAGGGAAAATTTGTCGTGTCGCGCAGCCGCGAGTCCATTCTGAGGGAGGTGTGCGCGATTACCCGCATGTCCGGTTTCAAGGGAAACCTCAGCGACATGGGCGGCCCGTCGGCCAACATGTACCGGATGAAAGGAAGGGACGAAACGCTTTGCATGAAATGCAGAAAACCTTCCTGTGTGGCGCCGGCCGTATGCAGGAACCTGCACGCCGATCATGCCCCGCTGCTGGCGCTGTATCGGGAGGCGGAGCAGGTAGCCGGAGTCAGGAAGATTTTTATCGGGAGCGGCATTCGTTACGATCTGTTGCTTCACCATTATGAAGAACCGTCGTTCAGCCGTTCCGCCCGGCAATACATGGAAACGGTGATCAGCCGCCATGTCTCGGGACGGCTGAAAGTGGCTCCGGAGCACACGGAAGCGCATGTCCTGAAACTGATGCGCAAACCGCCGTTTCATCTGTTTGAAGAGTTCAATGCTCATTTTGCGCGTATCAACAAAGAGAACGGCCTGAACCAGCAACTGATACCTTATTTTATTTCCAGCCATCCGGGATGCACCGAAACCGACATGGCGCGGCTGGCCACCCGGACAGAAAAATTACACTTCCGTCTGGAACAGGTACAGGATTTCACTCCTACGCCCATGACGCTGGCTACGGAGATGTATTACACCGGTTTCCATCCCTACACGCTGGAACGGATACCCTGTGCCCGGAGCCAGGCGGAAAAACTCGCTCAACGGCGCTTTTTCTTTTTGTACAGGGAGGGAGAAGGGAATCACCGAAAAACCGACACCTCCCGTTCACGACAGAAACGATGATGTGGGGAATACATGACAACAGGAGGAAAATGAGTCTTTCCGTTTTCGAAAAAAACAGATGTCTGTAACAGCAAATCCAAAACTCAGGTTATTACTCGTCCCGCATTTCTTTTTAATCCCTCATGTTACGCAAATCAGGTTCGACAACCGCATGTGTGCAAGTGGCGAAAATATAGTCTGTCCAAATGGCGAAAAACGTGCACACAAACATGCGGGGAATGTGC
>JAITAY010000275.1 GCA_031283915.1 Tannerella sp. | reverse complement strand
GGTCAAAACTGCAGAATATCATTCATTATTTTAATTTTAAAGCTATTCAATTCAAATAAACAGACATCCCCGCACCCCCCTCCCCTCCCTTGTGGGGAGGGGGTTGCGGTCACAACTGCCGAATATCAATCATTCTTATCATTTTAAAGCTCTGTCATTCAAATAAACGGACATCCCCGCAACCCCCTCCCCTCCCTTGTGGGGAGGGGTCGGGGGAGGGGTTAAAATTGATATTCAGTAACTGTGACCGCTGCTCCCTCCCACAATATAGAACGGCGCACACGGGTGATAGAGCCGGAAGGGATTCCTCTTGAAAAGATGACCCGAATAGGTACAGATATCCGAGAGGCAGAGCCGATTAGTGTCTTACCTTCCGTTTCCGGTACGGCAACCGTGACTTTTTATCGACAATGGAAGCCACGGTGACGTCGCCGGTGACGTTCACCGACGTGCGCAGCATGTCCAGCGGACGGTCAACGCCCAGTATCAACGCCATCCCTTCGGCCGGGATACCGACGGCGGTGAGTACCATGGTCATTACAACGTAGCTGCCACTCGGAATACTTGGCGTACCGATGGAGGAGATGGCCGTCATCAGGACAATGACGGACAGTTGTTCAATGCCCAGATTCAGTCCCAGCGCCTGTGCGATGAAAACAACCGAGATCGCCTGGAAACAGCTTGTTCCATCCATGTTGATGGTGGCTCCGAGGGGCATTACGAACGAGGTTACTTCTTCCGACACGCCCAGTTTGTTTTGAGCAATATCCATAGTGACGGGAAGGGTAGCCGCACTGGAACTGGTCGTAAAGGCGAGCAGTTGTACCGGATACATTTCTTTCAGAAACTTCTTCACCGGAAGACGTATAAACAAACGCACCAAAAGCGGATAGAAACCCAGCAAAAGCAGCAACAAACCCGCTACGACCGTTGCGGCATAGGCGGCCAGTGCAGTGAAGATGCCGATGTCGCCGGAGAAATCGACCACTAACCCCGCCATCAGCGCCATCACGCCGTATGGCGCCAGGCGGATGATGTATCCGATCATTTTCAGCACAATCTCATCCAGGGAATGGAGCAGTTTCATGACCGGTTCCGCCTTTTCCCGACCGACGCCCAGCGTCGCCACACCCAGCAGCAGGGCAAAGAAAATGATTTGCAGCATCCGCCGGTTGTCGCTCAGGGCGCCGAAAATATTGTCGGGAACGATATCGTCGAGAAACTGGAGCGGCCCTTCCTTTTCCTGCTGCAACTGTACCATTTCACCCACTTTCCGGCGGTAGTTTTCTTCGAGCGCCGCCGTTTTCGCGGCATCGACGAACCGACCGGGTTTCACCGTCGAAACCAGCGTCAGACCCAGCAAAATGGCAAACAGGGTGGTTGAGAGATATAGAACAACGGTTTTCAGTCCGATGCGCGAAAAGCGGCTAATATCCGACAGTCCGGCCACCCCTTTGACAAGCGAGATGAATACCAGCGGAACGGCCACCAACTGGAGCAACCGTATGAAGACTTTGCCCCACGGCTTGATCCAGTGGCTGACCAGCGATTCGCCACCCGCATGAAGGGCTACGATTCCAGCGAGGATGCCCAGAGACATCCCTGTGAAAATCTGCAGATAGACCGGAATACGCAATTTTTTCATGCTATACTTCTCATTCTTTGTAATACACTCGTTTGACGCGCGGAGAGATGGACGTAAGTATTTCATAGGGAATCGTGTCCAGTTTTCGGGCGATTTCACTGACGGGCAATTTTTTTCCGAAGATAATCACTTCGTCCCGCTCCTGTGCCTCTACATCCGTTACGTCCACCATGCTGATGTCCATGCAGAGGTTCCCGATGAAGGGGCAGCGCCGGCCACGGATGATGACTTCGCCGACGCCATTACCCAGCCGCCGATCCAGCCCGTCGGCATAGCCAATCGGTATCACGGCAATCCGCGAGTCGCGATCGGCATAGCTTTTTCGCCCGTAACCAATCGAACTGCCGGCCGGCACTTCCTGTATCTGCAGGATCACCGTTTTCAGCGTACAGACAGGCTGTAACGTCTCCGAACCGGCCAGCGCACTGATACCGTATAATCCGATTCCCAACCGCACCATGTCGAACTGATACGCCGTGAACCGCTCTATGCCGGCCGAGTTCAGTATATGCCTGATCACCGGATTGCCCAGTTCCTTTTCCAGCACATCGGCCGCTTGGGTATAAGCATGTATCTGCTGCTGCGTAAACCCGTCGTGTTCGGCCGAATCACTCCCTGCCAAATGGGAAAATACCGACCGGGCATACAGTCCGTTTTGCCGCTTCAACTGCCGGCATACCTCCGGGATGTCTTCCGGCCGGAATCCCAGACGGTACATGCCGGTATCTATCTTCACATGGACAGGCCAGGACACGATGCCACGCCGTTCGGCTTCCCGCACCAGCGCGTTCAGCAGTTGGAAGCTGTACACCTCCGGCTCCAGCCGGTATTCAAACAGCGTGTTGAAACTGCCAAATTCGGGATTCATCACGATAATGGGGACGAAAATCCCTTCCTTACGGAGTTCCGCACCCTCGTCGGCCACGGCCACCGCCAGGTAATCGCAACGATGTTCCTGCAAGGTCTTCGCCAGTTCATACGACCCTACGCCGTAGCCGAAGGCTTTCACCATGCAGACGATCTGTGTCTCCGGACGGAGTATCGAACGGAAATAATTGTAATTATGCACGATGGCATCCAGATTCACTTCCAGGATGGTCTCGTGCACTTTCTTTTCCAGCAGTTCCGTGATCTGCTCGAAATGGAACACCCGCGATCCTTTCAACAAAATCAGTTCGTCCCTGAGCTGTTTGAATGAGGGCGAATGGATAAATTCCTGCGTTGACCCGTAAAATACGCTTTCCATACTGAATGCTGCCGGACCATGCGTTTTCAGATCGCGTCCAATGCCGATGACGCGCTCCACCTTCTTTTGCCGAAACAGTTCCGCCACCTTTTTGTACAGCACTTTCGGCATCAGGCCGGATTGCAGAATATCCGAAAGGATCACCGTTGTTTTCAGATTTTTGTCTCCCTTCCGGCTGAGCTGGAAATCCAGTGCAATGGCGAGCGAATTGATGTCCGAATTGTAGGTATCGTTGATTAAGCAACAGTGATTGATCCCTTCCTTGACTTCCAGCCGCATGGCCACCGGTTCCAGTGCCTGAAACGCCTGCGTGTTGCCCAGCGCGGTCGGTTTGAGATAAATCATCAGGGCAATGCAGTGAATCACATTTTCAATGGATGCGGCGTCGGTAAAAGGTATCTCATAGGTGCGGGTGATACCTCCGAACATCGTACAGTTAATTTCGGTCGTGGTTTCCCGGTATCGGACGGATTCGATGAAAATCTGCGCTTCCGAATCGGTACGGCTCCAGCCCAGTCCCTTGTGCGACAGGCAAGCCACCTCCAGTCCGTGGACAATCTGCTTGTCGTCGGCATTGTAGATAATCACTTCGCAATCGTTGAACAGAGAGAGCTTTTCCAGGCATTTCTGCAGCGGGGAGGTGAAATTTTCCTGGTGCGCTTCCCCGATATTGGTCAGTATACCGATGGTTGGTGCAATGATTCGCCGCAGGTGTGTCATTTCGTTCGGCTGTGAAATGCCGGCCTCGAAGATACCCAGCGTATGGTTTCCGTTCATTTGCCAGAGAGACAGCGGTACGCCCAACTGGGAATTGTAACTGCGCGGCGAACGGACAATGTTGAACTCCGTGTGTAGCAACTGATAGAGCAACTCCTTCACGGTGGTCTTGCCGTTGCTGCCGGTGATACCGATGACCGGGATGTTGAACTGCTTCCGGTGATGTATCGCCAGTTGCTGTAATGCGGCAAGCACGTTTTTGACAATTAGAAAGTTTGCATCCTTCATCTCCACGAACTCCGGCTGGTAGCGGCTCACTACAAAATGACGCACCCGTAACCTGTACAACTCGGCTATATACTTACTACCGTCGTTGGTTGGCGTCCGGATAGCGAAAAAAAGCGTTGTTTCGGGAAAAGACAGTGTCCGGCTGTCTGTCAGCAAATGGTCGATGGAACCTTCTTCCAGTACATCATATTTCGCTCTGATGATCGCAGCTATTTCCCTGATATGGTATCTCATGCAATTGTTCTACCTCATTTTCCAAACAAAGGTATGGATTCTTTGCGCAAAGTCGTTCGATCTTTAACAAAGTTTGCGACAAAAACTGTTTATACAATTCATTTTGCGGATTCAACGGCCTATGATTCAATGCCTGTTGTATTTCCCGTACTTTTTCCAGGGTTTCCCGTGCCGCAGCATCCAGCCATGTTTCCGCAAAACGCTCCCAGAGGTATTGAACAGCCACCTCCGAAGGGTGGAGCATGTCCTCCGCATAAAAGCGGTAATCGCGCAGTTCGTCCATCATCAGTTCATACGCCGGAAAATACAGGACTTGCTGTGGATGCTGCGCCTGCAACTGTTCGATGGCCAGCAGCAGAATGGACTTGCTCAGTTGGTTTTCGTGCGCACCGTCTTTCCAGTGGCGGACAGGACTGACGGTGAACAGCATCTTCATCGCCGGACGTATACGCCACAGGCGTGCCAGCAATTCCTCCCAGGTCTCCACGATTTGCGACACGGAAAGCCGCTCGCGGACGAACATTCTGTCCGGCAGCTTGTGACAGTTGGCCACCACCTGTCCGGTCTCTTTCAGGCGATAGACATATGCCGTGCCGAATGTCACCAGCAGCCAGTCGGTTTGCCGCAGGTGTTCAGCCGCCGCACGCAGCCGTTCATTGATTTTATGCAGACTTTGAGCAGGCGTAACGGCCGAAAAACGGCTGTGATGCGCCCAACTGTGGTACAGGCCTTCATGGAAAAACAAATCCTTTTCGCTCCAGACTTCCGGTTGCAACAACCGCTTGATGGCTTCCGCCGTTGACGCCGGATTGTACAGGATACCGAACGGATTGACATCCACGTTAAACTTTCCATCGGTCAGTCGTTTCCCGATGTTCTCCGCAAAACACGATCCCAACAGCATCACCGTATTCCGATATGAGATGCCCGCATGAGCGGGTGATCTCTGGACAGATACAGACGTACGAAAATTCATTTATCTCCTCCTCATCGATTTATCAGCATCATTTGCCCGCAAAGATACAAAATCATTGTAAACTCAAGTATCGGTAATGCAGGAGGGTGCGTTTCGAATGGTCGCAGTGTGTATTTTTTTCCTGTCGCCATTCTTCGGGAATGGACGCCGCCTGTGCTGGGAATCAGCACTGCTCGGTGCAGAGCGTCGACACCGCCCTGATACCAATAATACAATACACACGACAAATAGAAATACACCCATACAGGACGTATTGGAAAACCTGTCTATCGGTATTCTTAACTCATGTTACGCAGACAGCCAAAAAAGTGACGAGAGACAAGTGCTTTCGCGCTTTTTTGGCTGTCTGCGTAACGTGAATAAGTAATATGTGCCGAAAGTGTCCGCCGTCACGAGAGAAATCAATTCCGTCCGGAGATATTTTTTTTTCATCTCTTGAGAGATGGATTTCATTTTTTCGGTTTTTGATTTCCATTTCTTCAGAGATGATTTTAATCAATTCCCGGATGGTTTTTATTTCTCTCCTGTTTGTTTTCATCTCTTGAGAGTTTGTTTCCGTTTTTTCTGTTTTTTGTTTTTATCTCTTCAGAGACGGTTTTAATTTCTGTCGTGACGGCGTCGCTTTCTTCAATTTTCGGCGTTCATCTCTGAAGAAGATATTTGTAGAGGTCTCCATACGTAAAACACAAACTGATGCCATATTCTTAACTCATGTCACTTGTCACTGTTTAAGCGCTTCGCGCAACGCTTAGTTCTTAGTTTTCCTGTCACTTGTCACTCGTCACTGTTTTGTTGTCTGCGTAACATGAGTTCTTAATTGATTTCCCCTCTGTTTTATTGAAGCTATGTATCATTAATTAGCAGTATCCCCTTTTTCAAAATATGCGGGAGCTTTTCTGGAACGCACGGGAAGCTCCCCGAGATGCACGGAGCGAACAACAGATCAGGGAATACAGGGAACAAAACCTGAAAGGCGGTGACGACCGCCGGTTATACTGTACCCGGCGTACTTTTAACAGAACCGAAAAGGACTGAAAGTCATTTGTGGTTCTCACAAAATCTTCCCGCGCAGTATAATCCCGATTCTCTTCTCCGATCGTAAAATAATGTTTCATATACTATTGAAAAGAAAAACGCCCCTTCTCGTATTTTATTTTCTTAACCACTTGTTGACCTAAGCGCACTTCGAACACACTTCGAACACACTCCGAACACACTCCGAAGGTAGTCCAGTCGAAAACAGGCAGGAAATCAAGCAACATAAAATAATTTATACAAATTGATGTCGTGCGCGGCATGATCATTGCAATCATGTGTCCATCCAATCAATAGTAACCTGCGTTTTGGGATTGCCGTCAGTTTTAACTGACGGAGGTGGGCAGGCAAAAAAATCCTGTTGCACTTTATTTATACCGCGTGCAGTATACATCATAATACATGCCAACAGGCAATGGCAAAAAAACTTCAAAAAACTCAGGTTTTTGAGCTGTTCTGTCTGTTTTTTTACGTAAGTTTGCGGGAAACATAAAATTACGGTTGTGCAAGACGAAAAAGACACAGGACAGATGGATATTCGGCATTTCGAACGGATTTTCCATCATTTACAACCTCGCTTGTATGCCTATTGTCGCAAATACATTGACGACAGTGAGCAAGCCAAGGATATTGTTCAGGAGTGTTTTATCAATTTATGGATTCATCAGGCGGAGATTCTTGTTTCGTATGAGTCCTACCTGTTCAAAGCCGTGCATAACCGTTGTATTTCCTATTACCGTTCGTTGGAAACGCAGGCTGATTACGCGATGTCGCTCAAACTTAAACTGAAAGAAGAAGAAATACACCCTGACCTGTCCTTCCCGCTGACTGAACTGTATTTGAAGGAAATAGACGAACTGCTTCGGCAGTGTTTGAACAATCTGCCTGAAAGATGCCGTACAATATTCATAATGAGCCGTTACCGGAACATGAAAAATCAGGAAATTGCCACAACATTAAACCTCAGTGTCCGCACGGTAGAAGCACAAATATACCATGCGCTTAAAATCATTCGAAAAGAATTGAAAGATTATCTTCCCGGCATACTGTTTTTTTACATCTTCCACTAAGTAGTCAGCCGGAGTTGCGCGTCATATTATACGGAAAACGGAAAATATGACATCAAAAGAGGTAGACATACGAATTGCCCGGTACATGACCGGGGCAGCTTCGGAAGAAGATGAAGCCGCGCTTTTCACCTGGCTTTCGGAAAGTGAAGAAAACAAGCGAACTTTTCGGGCGATGAAAGATGCGTACGATTTGGGGCGTTTTGAAACGGACATGAGCGAAAGCCGGAGTGATTCCGAATGGCAGAAACTGCTCCATCGCATCCGGCCGGAAGTAAAACAGGCGGTTCAGGGGAAACGATTTCTCCGGATGACCATGCGTTATGCGGCTATTTTTGTTTTGGGTCTGCTTTGCATGAAACTGGCGGATATATTCAGAGAAAGCCCGGACCATGATGCGACCATAGCCATCACGCGAATTGAAACCGGAAAAGGCGAACGTACCAAAATCTTTCTACCTGACAGTAGTGTTATATTGTTGAATTCATGCAGTTCGATCAGTTACGACCAGTCCTTCGGCGAAAAAACACGGAACATCGAACTGACAGGGGAAGCATTTTTTGAAGTTTATCCGGCGAAATCCAAACCTTTTTTGATTTCCACCGGCGATTTGCGTTTCCGTGTGACGGGCACATCCTTCAATATATGTTCGTATGACAATGAAAACACAGTCAGCCTCGTACTGGAGAAAGGCGGTGTGACGTTCGAGCATGACGGCCTGAGCGCGAAAATTAAGCCCGGCGAATTGGTCGAATTTGACAAAGCAACACGACAAACTACCCGGAAAAAAGTGGATACGGGTTTTTATACTCGCTGGCGTTCCGGAGAACTGGTGTTCGAGAAAATGACGTTCGCGGAACTAACCCGCAAACTGGAACGGAATTTTAACGTGACATTCGTCTTTCGGAATGAACAAATGAAAAACGTGACTTTTGGAGGAACATTCCGGCACTACGACTCACTGGCAACTATCATGAAAGTTATCAGTACCAGTACGCCGTTTCGCTACAAAATTGAAAAGGATACTATCTATATCAACTAATTTATTAAAAACACAGACAACTATGCAAAAAAAATCAACGATTGAAGGCATTCATAAACGAAAACTTCAAAAATCAGGACTCATTATGAGTATTTCTATTGTACTGTTGCTAATTGGGACGCTTCAACCGTATGCAAGCACCAGCCATTCACAGGATTCAAAGGTGAACATTCATGTTGAAAACGCCTCGCTGGCAGATATTTTCCGGGAAATAGAAAAACAGTCGGATTACCGGTTTTTTTATAATTATGCAACCGTTAATACCGGAAAAAACTACAGTCTGAATACAGAGAAAGCAGCAATTTCCGAAATTTTGAATGATTTGTTCAAAGGAACAAACATCCATTACCAGATCGTGGAAAAATACATTGTCGTAATGGATAAAAATGAGCGCACGGAAAATCTGTTGAGTTCGGCCGTTCGGCAAACGGTGCAACAGCGATTTACCGTCAGCGGGGTGGTGAGAGATGCGTCAGGCGAGTTGCTTCCCGGTGTGAATGTCTCAGTCAAAGGAATTTCAACCGGAACCGTGACCGATATGAACGGACGCTATTCGATCTTTGTGACAGACACGGAATCCGTGTTGGTATTTTCGTTTCTTGGAATGAAAACACAGGAAATCACTGTAAAAAACAATACTGTAATTGACGTTCAGTTGGAGGAAGATGTTTTCAGTCTGGAAGAAGTGGTTACGCTGGGTTATACAACCGCAAAGAAACGCGATATGATTGGTTCGATCGCAAAAATATCAACCGAAATCATCGCCACGCCGTCCTATTCAAACATCACCGCTGCGTTACAGGGAAAAGCCTCCGGATTGTACGTATCCGGAAGCACGGTCAGAATCCGTGGCGTGAACTCCATTTCCCTTTCGGCAGAGCCGCTGTGGATTATTGACGGGGTACCGGGGAACGGTAGCGATCTGAATCCAAACGATATTGAGTCGATTTCTATTTTGAAAGACGCATCTGCAACTGCATTGTACGGTTCATCGGGTGCAAACGGTGTTATTGTAATTACCACCAAATCAGCAATTGGACAGAAATCGAGTATTCATGTTGAGCTTGACGGAGGGGTCAGCAATTTCATCGGAACAGGATGGAAAACAATGAATACCCGTGATTTTATCAATCTGTATGACCAGGCATTAGCCAATGCAGCGAAATATACGGGGACGATGCCATCGCTCTATAATCCGAGTGAAGCGTATACATGGAACGGGAAACTTGCCGCCTACGTCATGACGCGTGAAGAAGCTTTGACCAAAAGCCATAACGGAATAGACGATTACACCCGGCAAGGGCAATACATGCAAGCACATTTGAACAGTACACGGGGTTTTGAGAAAGGAAACGCCTTGTTTTCGCTCACTTACCGCAACGACAGGGACGTACTTATCGGTGGAGGTGCCGACAAATTACTGGCGCGTACTTCCTTCAATTTTTCGCCGGTCAACTATGTGTCGTTCAATTTCACTTCCATCAACCATTTCCGCGCCAGCGACGACAATACGGCGGGCAGTACGCTGATTCGTTCGCCTTTTATGCCGATATGGGATGAAGGAAGCGCTACCGGTTACTGGGGGCCTGGAGAAAATCCCATCATCCGCGGTGACGGCAAATATCGGCAGACTCGCACCAAAAACTTCTCATCCACTAATTATTTGCGGGCAGATGTAGATTTACCTTTTCTGGAAGGATTACGGATTTCGGGTGTGGGAAGCGCCAACTTTTCTGCCAGCCGCTGGACTAACTGGTCGCACAAGGAACTGATGGATAAAATGGCGGACGGAGAGTATACGAATCGGGCGGACGACAATACGGGGTTCGACTACTCCAGCATGGCACGAGGAGAAATCAGTTTTAACCGTACTTTGGGCGACCATACAATTAATGCATTGGCACTGGTGGAAGGAAAAAAGTATTACAGCCTTCCGGTTAATGTGACCGGTTATAACCTCAACGGAACTTATCCCATGCTGGGTACGCCCGGTAACATCGAAAGCGCTACGGCCAACCGCACCGAAAATGGAAATCTGGCATACATCGGACGCATTGCATACAACTACAAGAACAAATACTTGGTTGAAGGAAATATCCGTAAGGACGGGCTTTCCACGCTTTCGAAAAAAAATCAGTGGGCTACATTCCCGTCGATAGGCATTGGATGGGTTCTTTCCGATGAATCTTTCTGGAAAATTCAGGTCATCAATCTGTTGAAACTTAGAGGAAGTATTGGTAAAACCGGTAATGCTGCTGTCCCTGCTTTCAGTTACCTGCCCGGATTTAGAATCAATTTCCCGAATGGCGCTACCTATGGTGAATACATGTTTACCAGTATTGCGAATATCGCTTCGGACATTAAATGGGAAACGTCGGACAATACCGATGTCGGTATTGACTTTGGTTTGCTCGGCAACCGTATCAGTGGTTCCATTGCATACTACAACAAGGAAACTTCCGGTCTGCTGTTGAGCGTGCCTCTTCCTCCGAGTGCGGGGATGCTGGTGGAAGGAGCCGGAGGTGCCAATTCCGTATGGATGAATGTGGGCAATATGCGAAATAGCGGGATCGAAATGAATGTGGATGCCAATGTGATTCACACGCGCGATTTCTCGTGGAATCTTTCCTGCAATTATACCTGGTCGAAAAACAAAGTCCTTTCGCTGGAACCTTCCGTTGACTTGACCGGGCAAGGTATTTTCGGCACATTCAACTCCACGACACTGACCAAATCGGGTGGTGAACTGGCAACTTATTATGTGTCCGATTTTGCAGGTATCGATCCACAAAAAGGTATCCCGATGATTTGGGAACGGGATGCGACGATCTATGCGGAAACCGGCGCTACAGTTCGGACAGGAAAACAGATTCCGGCTACACGAAGTAACTGCGACAATAACCGCTTCTATATGGATGGAAAATCTTATCAGCCTTCTTATTACGGAGGATTGAGAAATACGTTCCGTTACAAAAGCATTGACCTGGCATGGATGGTTTCCTATACCGGCGGACATTACTATTTCGATCAGGTGGAATGGCGGCTGCAATATGTGCATATCGGAGAAAATGCATTGGCCGCCGATCTGGCGGAAAATTCATGGAAGCAGCCGGGAGACCAGGCCAAATATCAGGAACTGATTTATAACGGCGGTTTCTACTACGACAATGAAGGGAATCCGACTGCAACACTCTCGCCCGGACCAAACAACGATTATCCCAATACGTCACAGTTCCTGAAAAAAGCGGATAATATCCAGTTGAAAGAGGTCACACTGGGATACAACTTCCCCAAAGCCATCTCCGGGAAATGGGGAATGGACAATCTGCGGGTGTATTTCAACATCAATAACGCGCTATACTGGACAAAAGACCAGCATAACGGGACGCCCGACGTGACAATCAATTCCAACAACGTGGACGGAGTCATTCGTTACGAGTCGTTCATGACCCGTACTTTTTCATTAGGACTTTCTATTAAATTCTAAAAAATCACCAAGATGAAACATATGAAATATTTCAGTCTCAAGATTAACATCTTAATGGCAGCAATGGTGTTTTTGGCAAACGGATGTGATACATTCGTAGAGCCGAAATATGAGCCGGAATTTCCGTGGCAGAACATTGACCAGTTGGAAATGGCAGTAGCGCTTCCCTACACAGCCTTTACCGGTGGAGCATGGGGCGAGCCCATCGGTATCTATACCGAATATGAAGTACTTGCTACCGATTTCGGTACTCCCATTACCGATGCTGCTCCCAATAATGAATGGCCTCAGTGGGTCGGACGGACTCACCGGCAAGTAGGAATCGAAGCCTTGGGATGGACGCAGGGTGTATACAGGAATCTATTCGGTAGCATTGCCGGATGTAATGAAGCGCTTGAGTTCTTGAACAGCGGCGATCCGAAAGAATTGTTTCCCAACGACCCGGAAAGCAAACTGACAGAGATACCCCGTGCAAAAGCGGAGCTTTATTTCTGGAGAGGCTTTGCATATTATTGGGCGGCTCTGTACTTCACGCCTCCATACGATCCCCAGGGCGACAATGGTGAACGTGTGCTCCCGCTGAAGAAAACCAACTTGAATGCGAACAATACGTACATCGGCACAACCAAGGAACTTTGGGAATTTATCATTGAAGATCTCAGGGAAGCCAAACAGTTGATGCCAAAAACGTTTCACATTCCGGGACGGGTGGATTATTACACCATTTGCGGCGCTCTGGCACGCGCTTACTTCTATACGGGACAGTTTGCCGAAGCCGAAGCTGAATGTACCGAAATCATCAATTCCGACAAATATGCCTTGTCGAACGATGTAATGGAAGTGTGGCAGGTGCAGCAGGTGGGCGGCTTACCCGACAGCGAACCGAAGGAAATCATCTGGATGTATACCACGAACTCGCAGGGACAATACATCGAAGTGTTTACGGTATTTTCCAGAGCTTTTCCCTACGATTGGGGAGAAGTGCCTGTGGAATACGGACGCGGGAAAGGGTCGGAAGGGATGTGGATCGGCTGTCGGCTGAGCGATGCCATGGTAAAAAAACTTGGC
>JAITAY010000338.1 GCA_031283915.1 Tannerella sp. | reverse complement strand
ATGTATGCCTTTTTCGCGAAATCACACGCTCAACAGTTACTTTTTATCGGGCTACGCTCGAGGTGGTGGGGGACTCCTGTATAACAACATTGCAAAAACCGTATATACAATCCATGCTGTTTTCGTGTAATGAAGGGCTTTTTGATCCCGTTATTTGGGGCGGGCTGTAAGCTTTTATCAGGAAACTCCTAAATTAAAGAATGTGACTTTGCATCATAAAATACGAAAATTTGGGTGACATACACGATATCCATTCCCACTTTTCATCATCGGCGTAAAAGATTATCGCATCGGAAATATTATTTTTGCAGATGAAAATGATAAAAAATTTCCGATACATGCAGCTTTTTGGAAACAGATTACATCTAAACAGTCGGTACAGCGTATATAAATGCCGTATATGCACTTTGAAAAATGAGTGAGAAACAACTGATAACAGGTTGTCTGAAGGGCGACAGAAAGAGCCAGAAGGAATTGTACGATTTGTATTCCCGAAAAATGATGGGAGTCTGTCTGCGTTATGCCGGCAACAGGGAGACGGCGCGTGATTTGCTGCAGGACGGTTTCATCAGGGTGTTCACTTCACTGAACACGTATACGGGCGCGGGGACACTGGACGGGTGGATACGGACGGTGTTCGTGAACGGCGCTTTGGAATATTTGCGGAAGCGGGATATTTTGCGCAATTCGGCGGATATAGAAAGCATGTACGAAGTACTGGAAGATGACGATTCAGCCGTCTCGAAGATTTCGGCCGGCGAGTTGATGGAAATGATACAATCGTTGCCGGACGGTTTCAAGGCGGTATTCAACCTGTATGCCATTGAAGGCTATTCGCATAAGGAAATTGCCGAGAAGCTGCATATTACGGAGAGCACCTCGCGGTCGCAATACGTAAGGGCCAGGAAATGGTTGCAGGAACGAATAAACCGTTATCAGTGAAAAAATAAACGAAAAGATGAAGACAGACAAAACGAAAAAACAGAGCCCCTGGGAAGAAGCCGTCCGGTCGAAGTTGAAAGACTGTGAAGCGGAAACAGCGCCGGAAGACTGGAAGGCGATTGCAGACCGGTTGCCGGAAATGCGAAAGCCGTCCATCCCTTTTCACGTGCGACGCTACGCGGCAGCCGCCATTGCCCTGTTGCTGATGTCGGCAGGCGGTTATTTTTATCAGCAGCAGCGGAAGCATACGCACGAGGCCGCAGAACTTACCGAAACGCCGTCTCGGGAAACAGCGCATCCGGACGCGCCCAACCATCCGTCAATCCCGTCCGCCGTCGCCCCCTCGTCTTCGTTAGTGGCCGGCGCTTTGCCGGGAAAACGCACCCGAACCCTCCCGGCTCCCTCACCGGCAAAAGAAAAAAAGTCTCCGGTTGAAGAAGTAACTCGGGAACAAATTTTACCCGCCGACCCTCCTGTCGCCGATGAAACGCCGGAAACGCCGCCCGCTCAACCCTCAGCGGAAGAACCGGCACGTACGCAAATCGAACCGGCTGAGGACAGCCACATTTCCACCCTCCTTGCCGTCGCCCCCTCCGTTTCTCCGAGGAAACGTTCGCAAAAACGATGGGGCATCGGCATGGGTGGCGGCAGCTATTCCATCGGAGCAAATGAGGGCGGCTATGGCGGAATGAATTTGCGTATGTCCGAGCACTCTCTGGTCTACAACGCCGAAGCTCCACCCAGACCCATGTTACGGTCTGACGGGAAGAAACATGAACTGTCGCACAAATATCCGCTGTCGTTCGGTCTGGGAGTAAGCTATGCGCTGAACGACCGTTGGGCGTTGCAAAGCGGTTTAACCTATACGCTGCTCCGGTCGGAATGGATCACTATCTCCGATTCTCCGGGCGAAGTGCGGCAGCAGTTGCATTTCATCGGTCTCCCGTTAAGTGTGAACTACAAAATTGCCGAATGGAACCGGTTCCGCCTCTACGCCACGGGCGGTATCCTGACGGAATGGAACGTCAGCGGACAAATCCGTACCGATTATCTGAACGGCGGCGAGAAAATCCGGACGGAAAAGGAATCTATCCGGATGAAAGATTGGCTGTGGTCGATCAATGCACGCACCGGCGTAAGCTATCCGCTTGTGCGTTTTCTAAACGCTTACGTCGAAGGAGGCGCCTGCTATTATTTTGATAATGGAAGTTCCATCGAAACCATTCGTTCGGATAAACCTTTTCACGTATCTTTGCAGGCCGGAATTCGTCTCGGATTCTAAAAACAAACAAAAACAACCAAATAACTAAATGAAATATGAAAATGAAAAAATGGAATTTGAAATGGATGAATGCGGTTTTGTGGATAACCGCCATGACCTTGTTCACATCCTGTCTGGAAGGTGGCAGGAACACGACAAGTGGTACGATCATAGGGGTCGTACGGTTCGACACGAAAACGTTTAAGAACGTGCTGGATGTCTACGGAGGAACGTTTTATGCTCCTCAGTTTGATACGATGCAGGAAGGCACCTGCTGTATCATCGTTTACGAACTGGATTTCAACGCGCCGGAAAACGATGCGACACTGCTACAGACATACGGTTATTATACGGTCACGATTTCCTACAAGGAAGACATTGATAAATATGCCCTGTCTACCGTTCTAACGGATACAACAGCCGTCATGCCCGAAGAAACGGCGGTCATGGATCCGATAAACAGCACCCTGGGCTATTTAAACGGAATACTGTTTCTGGCGCACCAGCTGAAGAAAGCTTCCGACCAGCGGGAAACGTGGTATCTTTCGTATGACCCGCAGGCCACGGTGAAGGAAGAAAACGGCCGGCAAATTTACGATGTGTATCTGCGTACCACCGTGCGGGTGTCGAGCACCAAGACACCGGAAGACGGCTATGACCTGTGCGCCTATGACATGAAGTATTTCATGGAAAACGCCGCACAGAGAGTAAAAAGCACGGGAAATACCTCATTTTACATCCGGTTCAATTACGTATCCGAAATCAAGGATGATACCTTGACCTGGGGATATAAGGATCTGGAAATGACGGTAGCGGATATTATACCGGAAACAACATCCTATTAACAGATTACAGAATAAACCGGCTCATCACGGAAAATTCGTGTTCGTTGCGGCTCAACGGGCTGTATGGAAACCGCAGGGAACACGAAAACGCCGTGATGTTCGCTATATATTAACAGACGAACGATGGCAAAGCAACGGATTACAGATGTATTGAAAACAGGCGGGGCGCTGGTCTCCGACGGGGCATGGGGCACGTTTCTGTACCGGAAAGGATTGAAACCGGGAGAATGTCCGGACGAGTGGTCACTGACGCATCCGGATGAAGTGGAAGACATTGCCCGAAGCTATATCCGCGCAGGATCGGATCTGGTGGAAACCAACAGTTTCGGGGCAAATTACTACAAGCTGACGCATTTCGGTTTGCAGGACAAGGTCACGGCCATCAACGAGGCGGCGGCACAAGCTTCGCGACGGGCGGCAGGCGAAGACAAATACGTCATTGCCTCCGTCGGGCCGACAGGGAAACTGCTGCTGATGGGCGATGTCACTGAAGACGATTTCTACCGTTGTTTCCGGGAGCAGGCCCTGGCGCTGGAAAAAGGCGGCGCCGACGCCGTCTGTATTGAAACCATGAGCGATGCAGCGGAAGCGGTAGCGGCTATTCGTGCCGTCAAGGAAAACACCCGCCTGGAAATTATTTCCACCTTCACCTTTGAAAAGACGCCGCAGGGAGAATTTCGCACCATGATGGGGCTTACACCGGTCGGGGCCGTCCGGCAGGCGATCGACGCGGGCGCTGATATTGTCGGGGCAAACTGCGGCAACGGCATGGAACGCATGATTGAAATCGTCAGGGAAATACGCGCCGCCTGGCCGAATGTATATATCCTCGTACATGCCAACGCCGGACTTCCGACACGCATGAACGGAGAAGACGTCTTTCCCGAAACTCCGGAAAGGATGGCGGCGCTGACACCCGACTTGCTGACAGCCGGCGCAAACATCGTCGGCGGATGCTGCGGCACCACCCCGGCACACATCGCGGCTATTAAAAAAGCAGTCGAAAACCATACCCGCCTGCACGTAGAGCCAGAATAGCGAAACCTGATTTTTGGGAAGTGCCTTTGCCGTAAATATGCATTGACACAACGGCTGTTCCTTGCAGAGAAGCATTGAACTTAGGAGCTGTCTGAAAATAAACCACCCATTTACGGGTCTGTTTTTCACCCTGCTTCCTCCTGAAAATGCTTACATACCCCGGTATGCGCGCATTTTCAGTCGTTGGATGGCAAAAAACATCTCCCGTAAATTTGGATGGTTTAT
>JAITAY010000258.1 GCA_031283915.1 Tannerella sp. | reverse complement strand
TCAAGGGTTGTAGTTTTTTCTGAAAAAAGAGCTAAAAAAAGAGCCAAAGCATTTTCTCTTTCAGTTTTTCCATCATTTTCTTGAAGTTCCACGCCGCGCCTGCCATCCATGCGTTGATTTGGACGCCTTTTTCCCCGTTCAGGTAATTCTCAAGCATCCGATACTCATACTTTAAATAGCTGATTATAGACTCAATATCGGCTATCGCCCGGCATTACTGGCGCTTTTTCGCTTTCCGATATTTTGTCTTGCTCTTTTTTGGGGGCGATGGAATAATGATTTTTACGCCCGCTATCTCTGATTTTCCTTTGCCCTCGCTGTCATAAACAAGCCCCTTCTTGATTCTTATTCCGTTGTTTTTCATATGATTAAGAAGTAGTTCTATCGTGTGGCCGTCAAACGGATGGCCCAAAAATCTCGGTATCGCAAAAATAATTTTTTCCTTTTTTGCCCGATGTGATCAACCCAACTTTGTTTTTATCCCTCTTTTGCTGGGTGACCGCCCGCTGGTAAAGGGGCTGCTCTTCTTTGTAAAATGACTTTTGGGCTGCTGTCATTTTTCGGTCAAGCTCGCGCAGTATGGCGTTGGCAATGGGTTCATACTATAAAACTTGTTCCCAAAGATGACTCTTTTGGGGGAAAAGAAAAAAGTCCCGGCTTGAGAAAGTCAGGGCTTTTGCAAAAAAAAAGAGGATGTGACTTTTGACACACCCTCCGGCATAACGCCGCTTACAATTGCTTGAAGAAGTCATTCCCCTTGTTATCCACCAGGATAAAGGCGGGGAAATTCTCCACTTCGATTTTCCAGATGGCTTCCATGCCCAATTCGGGATATTCGAGACATTCCACGTGCTTGATGCTTTCTAACGCCAACACGGCCGCCGGGCCGCCGATGCTGCCCAGGTAGAATCCGCCGTATTTGCGGCAGGCGTCGGTCACCTGCTGGCTGCGATTGCCCTTGGCGATCATCACCATGCTGCCGCCGTGCGACTGAAACAGGTCAACGTATGAATCCATCCGTCCGGCCGTCGTCGGGCCGAACGAACCCGAGGCCATGCCGACCGGCGTCTTGGCCGGGCCGGCGTAGTATATCGGGTGATCCTTGACGTATTGCGGGAGGCCTTCTCCGCGGTCGAGGCGTTCCTTGAGTTTGGCGTGGGCGATGTCGCGACCGACAATGAGGGTGCCGTTGAGCGAAAGGCGGGTGGCCACGGGGTACTTGTCCAGTTCCCGGAGGATTTCGGCCATCGGACGGTTCAGGTCGATGCGGACGGCCTCGCCTTCGCCTGTCCGACGCAAGGCTTCGGGAATGAAACGTCCGGGGTTGTCTTCCAGTTTTTCAATCCAGATACCGTCACGGTTAATTTTTGCCTTGATGTTGCGGTCGGCCGAACACGATACGCCCATCCCGACAGGACACGAGGCTCCGTGACGCGGCAGACGGATGATCCGGACATCGTGCGCAAAGTATTTGCCGCCGAACTGCGCACCCAGCCCGATGCGGTATGCCTCTTCGAGCACCTGCTTTTCGAGCGCGAGGTCGCGGAACGCCTGTCCGCCTTCGTTGCCTTCGGTCGGCAAATGGTCGTAATAGTGGGCGGAAGCCAGTTTGACGGTTTTCAGGTTGATTTCAGCCGACGTTCCGCCAATGACGAATGCAATGTGATACGGCGGGCAGGCTGCTGTGCCCAGCGTCTTCATCTTCCCGACCAGAAAGGCTACCAGCGTATCGGGATTCAGCAGCGCTTTTGTTTCCTGAAAGAGATATGTCTTGTTGGCCGAGCCACCGCCCTTGGCGATGCAGAGGAAGCGGTATTCGGCGCCCCGGGTGGCGTAGAGGTCGATCTGCGCCGGCAGGTTGCAGCGCGTGTTTACCTCGCTGTACATGTCCAGCGGGACATTCTGCGAATAGCGCAGGTTTTCTTCCGTATATGTCAGGTAGACACCCTTCGAGAGGGCTTCGGCGTCGTTCCCTTCCGTCCAGACCTGCTGGCCTTTCCAGCCGGTGATGATGGCCGTGCCCGTGTCCTGGCAGAAGGGCAGTTTGCCTTTGGCCGACACTTCGGCGTTGCGCAGGAACGTCAGGGCGACGAATTTGTCGTTTTCGCTGGCTTCAGGGTCGGCGAGGATGGCCGCCACTTGCTGCTGGTGGCCGGTACGTAACAGGAAAGCGACGTCGCGAAACGCTATCTTCGCCAGCCGGGTCAGCCCTTCGGCCTCGACTTTCAATATTTCCCTGCCTTCAAACGTGGTTGCAGATACATGTTCTTTTGTGAGCAAATAATATTCGGTGTTGTGCTTTCCCTGCGGAAAAGGCTCTTGATACTTGAATTGCGGTGTTGCCATATTTTATTTCAGTTTAGTTTCGTTTTAGGACCGCAAAGATAGATATTTTAATGGGATGAACGGGTCAAAATCTTCTTTTAAAGCGCCATTCGCGGGAAAATGATCCGGAGCCTATGAATAAGCGCTGTGCGGAGAGACGGCGAAAACAGGATAGTAGACGCCGTTGCAGCGGAATGCGTGAAAAGGCTGTGCCGGATTTGATACAGGGCATGACCGGCACAGCCGGTCATGTGTATTTCACTCTGCGGTCATGCTGCCAAAAACCTGCGAAGTATATACCTGCTCCACATTCGGATAATCAATTTTGTACTGTTCCTTGAGATCTTCGGCAAACTGAAACGCTACGTATTCCAAGGGTGACGTTTTGGTGGTCGGTTCATCATATTGCATGAAAATATAGGTACGACTGATATGATCATAATGCAAGGTGTAGGTAATATGAGAATATTTTCTAACCTCATGCCAAACAATCACTCGCTCAAAAACGCCTTCTATACCATCCTGACCGTATTTTTCAGGATAAATAAAAACAATACCTTCCGTTTCATCCAGTTCGTCTCCTCCGGTATATACAAACTTGTAACCGCCACCCGCTTTTACGGGGATGGTCGCAAGCGCCTTTGCTTTCAATTCTTTTTGTTCGGCGACGGTCATCGCATCGCCGACAACAGTTACATCCAGTTTGGAGATCACACAGTCTTCGGTTCTATAGGTGATGGTTACATTCAGGACATAAAACTCTCCGGATGAATCTTTAATCGTAACAGTAGCATCCCCCACACTTAATGGTTCAAACAGGATATAATTGCGGTGCGTCATCTCTGCTTTTAACAAAGGCGATTCACAGGAAAAAGAATATTTACCGTCTCCTCCTGTGATGGTAACACCTCCTTTTGAGCCATAATACAGTTGAACAGCATTATTTTCAACCTCGTGCAAGGATAAGGTATCATGGGTCGCCTGATCGCACGACAGCCAACTGATAGCAGCAAACAGAGCCGGAAGTATCCGTAAAGTTATTTTCAGTTTCATCTTATGTTGAAATTATGTGATTAATACTTTTGCAAAAGTAAACAAGTCTTTGATTCGGATCAAAAATCACGTGTTAATTTTGCGGATTTGACATTTCTTGTTGTATTGCCGTAAAAAGTGAATTGCCTGACTTTTTATTATACTGCGCGCGGTATCGTTTTGTGCATAAAGGAGCGTTGTTAATGATTAATGGTTAATGATTAGTGATAGTAGAGGGCGGTTGGCAGAAAAGCGTAACCGGATCTTGGGTATCGGCCCTGAAATTC
>JAITAY010000244.1 GCA_031283915.1 Tannerella sp. | reverse complement strand
GAATCATTGTCTCCGACCGAAAACAAGCGCCCGGAAAGAACTTTGAGACAGTCAAAATTATAGCCCTGCGTAACATGAGATATAATATATAATGTAGATGAATAAATGTAGATGAATATCGGATATAATTCAATCAGATGAAAAAGACGATTTTACTTGGTATGTGTTTGTATGTACTGGCGGCATGTCAGGCCGGGAAGGTGGAGAAAGCGGACTTGTCCCTGTGGTACCGGCAGCCGGCCGACGAATGGATGAAAGCCGTTCCGGTGGGCAACGGACGTCTGGGAGCGATGGTGTTTGGCGGTGTGGAAACGGAAAAGATTGCGCTGAACGAAATCACGATGTGGTCGGGGCAACCCGAGGAGCCGCTGGAGATGACCGGCGGCAAAGAACGTTTGGCCGCCGTGCGGAAGCTGTTTTTTGAGGGGAAGTATGAAGAAGGCAATCGCCTGGCAGCTCGGACGCTTGCCGTGAACGCCCGCACGTTCGGGTCGCACGTTCCTGTCGGAGACCTGCTGCTCCGTTTCAACCATTCGGAAACGTCGGTCACCAATTATAAGAGGGAATTAGACTTGCGCGAGGCCGTCGCCAAAGTCTCCTATCGGGCGAACGGCATTACCTGGCGACGCGAATACCTCTGTTCCAATCCCGACAACGTCCTTGTCGTCAAGCTGTCTGCCGACAAAAAGAAGGCACTGGATTTCGAACTCGGACTGACCATGATTCGGGAAAGCGACGGGACGGTTTTCACTGTGGAAGGCAATCGCCTGACCTTTGCCGGCAAGGTAGACTTTCCGAAATTCGGTGCAGGCGGCGTCCGGTTCACCGGCATCGTCCGGGTGACCACTGTCGGCGGAACGGTAGAGGCCGGGCAGGGGACGTTGAAAGTGACGCAGGCAGACGAAGCCGTGATAGTCGTTGACCTCCGTACCGACTATCATCAGCCTGCGTACGGGGCCGTCTGCCGTCAGACGGTAGAGGCAGCCGTCGCCAGGGGTTACGAAGCCATTCGCAAGGCGCATGTCGCCGACCATGGCGCCCTGTTTGACCGTGTCGATCTTTCGCTGGGAAACGGCGAAGCGGACAAACGGCCAACCGACGAGCGCTGGCAACAGGTCGGGGAGGGTAGGGGAGACCCCGCTCTTGATGCCCTTTTCTTCCAGTACGGGCGTTACCTGCTGATTGCCTCCTCGCGCGAAAATTCGCCCCTGCCTTCCAACCTGCAGGGACTTTGGAACGACAATCTGGCCTGCAACATGGGATGGACGTGCGACTATCATTTGGACATCAACATCGAACAGAATTACTGGCTGTCGAACGTTACTAACCTGCATGAATGTAACCGGCCGCTGTTCGATTACATCCGTTTCCTGTCCGAACACGGCGCCGAAGTAGCGCAGTCTGTCTACGGCAGTCCCGGATGGGTGGCGCACACAGTCGCCAACGCCTGGGGTTACACGGCGTCTTCGCGTGGAGTAGGGTGGGGGATGTTCCCTTCTGCCGGTGCATGGATTGCCTCCCATCTGTGGACGCACTACAGGTATACGCAAGACCGGGAATTTCTGAAGAATACCGCCTACCCGCTGTTGAAGGGCGCTGCCGAATTTTTCCTCGACTACATGACGGAACTGCCCGGTACGGGCTATCTGGTTACCGGCCCGGCTACTTCGCCCGAAAACGCTTTCCTGTACGGGGACAGGCATCTGTCGCTCTACCTGATGCCCACCTGCGACCGCGTGCTGGTGTATGAGACCTTCAAGTCCTGCATCGAATCGTCCATCCTCCTGGGCATCGACGATGATTTCCGCCGGTCGCTGGAGGAAGCCATCGCCAAACTCCCGCCGCTGAAAACCGGCGGAAACGGCGGCCTGCAGGAATGGCTGGAGGACTTCGAGGAAGCGTCGCCCAATCACAGGCATACGTCACATCTGCTGTGTTTGTACCCCTTTGCGCAGATTTCCCGGGAACGAACACCGGAACTGGCCGCGGCGGCACGCAGGACGATCGAACGCCGTCTCTCCGCCGAAGGATGGGAAGACGTGGAATGGAGCCGTGCGAATATGATTGCTTTTTATGCTCGTCTGAAAGACGGTCGGGAAGCTTACCGGAGTTTGCAGTTACTGCTCAACACCTTTACCCGTGAAAACCTGCTTTCGATTTCTCCCGCAGGCATAGCCGGTGCGCCCTGGGACATTTTCATCATCGACGGCAACGCCGCAGGGACGGCTGCCATGGCCGAGATGCTGATTCAGCATCACGAAGGATACATTGAGTTTTTGCCTGCCCTGTCCGAACAGTGGTCTTCCGGACATTTCCGGGGACTGTGCGTGCCGGGCGGCGCCGAAGTCGATGTCGAATGGAAGGACGGGATGCTAACCCAAGCCGTTCTCCGGGCAACGGTCGATCATACCTTTACGGTCAGGCTGCCGCCAGCCGACCGTCCGTTTCGGCTCTGCCTGAACGGCAGTAAACAGGCATCCGCCGGCGCCGGCGAACTCCTGACGGTCGCTCTGAAAAAAGGCGACGTATGGAAAATACAGTAATTCAAAGATTCACTAATTCAATTATCATTTAAAAACAATCAATATGAACAGTTCAACAGAAAAGAGAATGAAGCCGGCCGGATACAGGCGGCTGGCGTGTATTGCAATACTGGCGGTAGCTTCCTGCCTTGGTGCATGGGGAGAGACCGGCGACGTCGTATTGCTTTCGCCTGATGGCGCATTGAGTATCACCTTCCGGACAAGGGAAACAAAACTGGAATATGAAGTAAGTTACAGGAACAGGCTGTTGCTGGAACCGTCGGCGCTGGGGCTGGAGTTACAGCGCAATCATGTGCTGGGTGAAGCGGTCGAGATTGCAAATTCGTCCTTTTCGGAAGGAAAAGACGAATACAAACTGATAACCGGCCGTACGGGTGCCGTCTCCGAAGCGTATAAATCCGTCACCCTCGAAGTGATTGAACGTGCCGGTTCGAAGCGCAGGATGTACATGGAGGCACGTGCTTACAACGATGCGGTAGCGTTTCGCTATCTCGTGCCGGAACAGGCGTCGCTGACGGAGTACCGCCTGAAAAGCGAGAAGACGGAGTTCCGGGTGGTTAAGGATGCTAATTGCTACGCCCTGGTGCTGCCGAATTTCAAGTCGGGCTACGAAAGCGAGTATCACAAGGTTCCCATCTCCGGCCTGGCCAATCAGGGCGGCGTGCCCAGCAAATACCTTGTCGGACTGCCGTTGCTGATTGATGTGGCCGGTGTGGGCTGGATGGCCATTACCGAAGCTCACCTGGAAAACAATGCCTCCATGTATCTGTGCAACACCACCGGTTCATGGACAGGGCACCGTTTCGACGCCGTGATAGCCCCCAGTCCGACCGACCCGGAAATCGCCGTCGTCGGGAAACTGCCGCATCAGACCCCCTGGCGCGTCATCATGGTTGCCTCCGACCCGGCGCGTTTCATCGAAAACAATATCATCACCAGCCTCAATCCGGAGTGCCGCATGGAGGATACCTCCTGGATTACGGCCGGGAAATCGGCCTGGGACTGGTGGAACGGAAGTTTGGACAGGGACGGGAAAAAGGCGTATACGACGGAGAACATGAAATACTACGTGGACTTCGCGGCCGAATCCGGCTTTGAATTTATGACGATAGACGCCGGCTGGAGCGGCGAGGACATCACGCACTGCCGCGACAATGTCAACGTACCCGAAGTCGTGGCCTATGCCAAATCGAAAGGCATCAAGGTGTTTATCTGGCTGTATGCGCGTTTCGTCTGGAACCGGATGGACGAGGCTTTTCCGCTCTACGAACAGTGGGGCGTGGCCGGGATGAAGATTGATTTCGTCGAACGCGACGACCAGGCCGCCATCGATTTCTATTACGGGGTGGCGGAGAAGGCGGCGAAACATCACCTGATGGTCGACTTTCACGGCGCAACCAAAGGGTGGGGCATCCAGCGTACCTGGCCGAACGTGGTGGGTTATGAGGGCATCCTCGGGATGGAAGGATCGAAGGCCGGCTATCGTGACAACCCCGAAAACCGGCTGGTTATCCCCTTCACGCGCATGATTACCGGACTGGTAGATTACACGCCCGGAGGCTTTGATAACGTGACGCGCGACGATTTCGAAGCACGCATGGACGGTCGCCCGATGGTGATGGGCACGCGGGCGCATCACCTGGCAGCCTACGTAGTGTATGAATCGCCTTACCAGATGGTTTCCGACTGGCCGGAAGCCTACCGGGGCGACCCTTCGTTCCGGTTCATCAAAGACGTTCCCGCGGCGGTGTGGGACAGTACCAAAGTACTCAACGGCTACCCGGGCGAATACATCACAATTGTGCGTAAAAAAGGGGACGACTGGTATTTGGGCGCCATGACCAACTGGACGGAGCGGACGTATGAACTCCCGCTCGACTTTCTGGAAACCGGCTCCTATACGGCTGAAATCTATGCCGACGCTCCGGATTCCGGCCGGTATCCCAAAAAGATTGTCATCCGGAAGGAAAAAGTAAAGGCCGGTGGCAGGATGAAAGTTCAACTGGCTTCGGCCGGCGGTTTGGCTGTACATTTTAAAAAGAATTGAACGATGAAACGGAACGTATGGATTTGGACGGCGCTGCTTTTTTCGGCGGCGCTGTCGATGGCTGCCGAACAGCGGCAGATGATTCACATTGCGACGGAGCACGTGAGCCTGATTTACCGTACGGGCGACGACGGACGCCTGTACCAGACCTGGCTGGGTGAGAAACTGCTTCATGCATCCGACTGGACCTATCTTCCGGAGTTGGGCGAGGCTTACCTGACGCACGGGATGGAGGATTATTTTGAACCGGCTATCCGTGTGCTGCACAACGACGGCAATCCTTCCCTGCTGCTGAAATACGTGTCGCACGAGACGAACCTCTTGCAGCCGGATGTGACCGAGACCGTCATCCGCCTGCAGGACGAACGCTATCCGGTGGAAGTGAAGCTGCGCTTCGTCGCCTACGCAAAGGTGGACATCATCACCGCCTGCACGGAAATAAGCCATCGCGAAAAAAAACCGGTGACGCTCTTTCAATATGCTTCCTCACTGCTTCATTTCGACCGCGCCCGCTATTTTCTGACGGAGTTTACGGGCGACTGGGCGCATGAAGCGAACATGACCGAAACGCCGCTGACCTTCGGCAAAAAGATGCTGGATTCCAAGCTGGGCAGTCGGGCAAACATGTTTTGCAGTCCCTTTTTCCTGCTGGCGCTCGACCGGGCTGCCGACGAAAACAGCGGGCATGTCTTTTTCGGTACCATCGGATGGACGGGCAATTTCCGTTTCACCTTCGAAGTCGACCGGAAAAATCGCCTGCGTCTCCTTTCGGGCATCAACCCCTATGCTTCCGAGTATGCCCTGCCGCCGGGGGAGATTTTCCGCACGCCGGAATTTATCTTCACCTGCAGCGCGGAAGGCAAAGGCCGTGCCAGCCGCAATTTCCACCGCTGGGCGCGGAACTACCGCCTCAAGGACGGCGAGGCTTCCCGGCTCACGCTTCTCAATAACTGGGAGGCTACGTATTTCGATTTCAATGAAGAAAAACTGATCACCCTCATGGACGAAGCCGTCAAGCTGGGCGTCGACATGTTTCTGCTCGACGACGGATGGTTCGGCAACAGGTATCCGCGAAACAGCGACCGGCAGGGGCTGGGCGACTGGGACGAAACGAAGGACAAACTGCCGAACGGCATCGGGCGGTTGGTTGAGGAAGCTTCTGCAAAAGGAATCCGGTTCGGCATCTGGATTGAACCGGAAATGGTCAATCCCGGGAGCGAATTGTATGAGAAGCATAAAGACTGGGTGATTCATCTGCCGAACCGGGATGAATACCATTTCCGCAACCAGATGGTACTTGACCTGAGCAATCCTGCCGTGCAGGACCATGTCTTTTCCGTTGTCGACCGTCTGATGACGCAGTACCCCGGCATCGCTTATTTTAAATGGGACTGCAACAGCCCGGTGACCAACATCTATTCGCCCTGGCTGAAAGACCGGCAGTCGCATCTGTACGTCGAGCATGTCCGGGGACTGTACAGTGTGCTGGAACGGGTCAGAGCGAAGTATCCGGACTTACCGATGATGCTCTGTTCCGGGGGCGGCGGACGATCCGACTATGAAGCGCTGAAATACTTCACCGAGTTTTGGCCGAGCGACAACACCGATCCGGTAGAACGCCTCTTCATCCAGTGGGGTTACTCGCACTTTTTCCCCTCCAAAGCGATGGCCGCCCACGTGACATCGTGGGGCAGGCAGCCCGTGAAGTTCCGTACGGATGTAGCCATGACGGGCAAGCTGGGTTTCGACATCCGCATCGACGAACTCACGCCGGACGAACAGGTCTATTGTCGCGACGCGGTGAAGAACTTCAAGCGCCTGGAAGACGTCCTGCTGAACGGCGACCTGTACAGGCTGGTCTCGCCCTGCGAAGGCGACCATGCCGCCCTGATGTACCTCGGCCGGGACGCGAAGAAGGCGGTACTTTTTGCCTTCGACATCCACCCGCGCTACGCCGGACTGACGCCGGCACTCCGGCTGGCCGGACTCCAGCCTGACCGGCAATACGAATTGCAGGAGATCAACCGGATGCCCGGTGTCGAGTCGCGGCTGAGCTGCCACGGACGCCGTTATTCCGGCGATTACCTGATGAAAGTTGGCATTCCCGTATTCTCCAACAATCGGACGGTCAGTCATATGATTGAAATAACGGAAACAGGAAAATTGAATAACTGAATAAAGAGGAAGTTAGTGATTCGTAAATAATAGAATAGCGGTCGGCAGCTCCGTAGTATTACGAATCAGTCCGATAAGACCGTAGCATCTGTTTCTTTCCGTCATAACGCCGCTTGTCTCTTGTGTAACAACATTGCAAAAACTTTATATACCATCCATTTTATACTCAAAAAGAAATGGAATGCGAATTACACAATTTAAAATTGAGCGTTATCAAAGATTCCAACTCGTGTTTATAGTCCGAAATAGTTTCAAAAAAGTTCCTGACCGCCTCTGTAAAGAGTACAGTTAGCTACATGTCGATATATCAGTATTTGCCATATAAACGCATGGTAAGGTTCTTTAAAGACACGTTTTCCTTATCCATTTCGGAAGGCAGTATAGAGAGCATACTCGAAGCAATGAGTCAAAAATCGGAAGTAGCATATCAGGCTATTCGGGAACAAATAATCAAAAGCGAAGTAATCGGATCGGATGAAACAGGCTGTCGTGTAAACGGCAAAAAACACCGGTTTCATGTATGGCAAAACAGTATTCTGACATTTACAGTATCCTTC
>JAITAY010000217.1 GCA_031283915.1 Tannerella sp. | reverse complement strand
GCAACGACCTGTTACACGTGGGTCAGTTACTTCGCTAAAATAGGGAACAAGTGGTCTATTCATATAATGAAGATAATACTTTAGGAAGTTCTATACTATTTTTGGTGCGGTTGCCCTGGTTGAAGAATAAAAACAGTAAGCAGAATGAAAAAAAATGATTATGGGTAGCGTCCCCAAAACGCGCAGACACGGCTCTCACGGGCAGAGCCGCCACTAAAATCAAGTAATTCAGTATTCATCCGCCACGGGGGATTATCCCTCTCCCGCGGCATTTTCAAAATCATTTATGACAAAGCAAAAAAGTAATTTTAAGTTTTTCTTTTCGGCGGTCGCCTTTCTTATGACTGCCGTCAGCGCGATGGCGCAGGGTAACGGCTCGGCAGGTATTACCGAAGCCACCCAGATGGTAACCTCGTATTTTGACCCGGCCACCAAGCTGATTTACGCGCTGGGCGCGGTTATCGGTCTCATCGGGGGAGTAAAGGTGTATTCGAAGTTTTCGAGCGGCGACCCCGACACGTCCAAAACTGCCGCTTCATGGTTTGGCGCGTGTATCTTCCTGATTGTCTCGGCAACGATTCTCCGTTCCTTCTTCCTGTAAAACAATGGCAGCATATAATGTAAACCGGGGAATCGGCAAACCGGCGGAGTTTAAAGGGCTTAAATCACAGTACCTGTTCCTGTTCGCGGGCGGGTTGCTGGGTCTGTTTGTCGTGTTCGTCGTCATGTACATGGTCGGAATCGGACAGTGGGCGTGCATTGCCTTTGGCGTTGCATCCGCGCTGACGCTGGTTTACGGCACGTTTTACCTCAATGGTAAATACGGCGAACACGGGCTGATGAAAGCACAGGCAAGGCGCAACCATCCCCGATATGTCATTAACCGCCGAACCGTTCCCCGACTTTTTAAACTAAAAACTAAAAGTTAAAAACATATGAGGAATGTAATGAAAGCGGCCACGCTGGAAAGTAAATTTCCGCTACTCACGGTAGAGAACGGCTGTATTGTTTCAAAGGACGCGGACGTAACGGTGGCTTTCCGGGTAGAACTGCCCGAACTGTTCACCGTCACCTCCGGCGAATACGAGGCGATACACTCGGCATGGATAAAGGCAATCAAGGTATTGCCAAACTACTCGATTGTACATAAGCAGGATTTTTTCATTAAGGAAACCTATATGCCGGATATTCAGAAAGACGATTTGAGTTTTTTGAGTCGCAGTTTTGAACGGCATTTTAACGAACGTCCCTACCTGAATCACGCCTGTTATCTGTTCCTGACGAAAACGACGAAAGAGCGGATGCGTACGCAAAGCAATTTCAACACGCTCTGCCGCGGCTTTCTTGTCCCGAAAGAAATACGGGACAGGGAAACCGTTCAGAAGTTTCTGGAAGCGGTCGGACAGTTTGAACGCATTGTTAATGATTCGGGATTTGTCAGGCTTGCGAGGCTTTCTTCTGACGATATAACAGGGACGGTTGGGACTGATGGGACTTTGGGGACAGCGGGTCTGATTGAAAAGTATTTTTCACTATCTTTGGAAAATACCACCTGCCTCGAAGACATGGCGCTGGGTGCAGACGAAATGCGTATCGGTGACCATATCCTGTGCCTGCACACGCTCTCGGACGTAGACGACATGCCCGGCAAAGTGTCTACCGATAACCGTTACGAAAAACTCTCTACCGACCGTAGCGACTGCCGTTTGTCATTCGCCGCACCGGTAGGGGTATTGCTTCCCTGTAACCATATTTATAACCAGTTCATCTTCATTGATGATCACACGGAAAACCTGAAACGCTTTGAAAAGCAGGCGCGGAATATGCACTCGCTGTCGCGCTATTCCCGTGAAAATCAAATAAATAAGGAATGGATTGAGCAATACCTGAACGAGGCTCATTCTTTGGGACTTACTTCCGTGCGCTGCCACTGTAACGTGATGGCGTGGAGCGATGACCGCGAAGAACTGCAAAGGATTAAAAGCGATGTGGGGTCGCAGTTGGCGCTCATGGAATGTAAGCCCCGCCATAATACCGTGGATACCCCCGCCCTGTTCTGGGCGGGTATTCCCGGTAACGAGGCGGATTTTCCTTCCGAGGAATCGTTTTACACCTTCATCGAACAGGCGTTGTGTTTCTTTACCGAAGAAACAAACTATAAATCATCGCCAAGTCCGTTCGGTATTAAAATGGTCGATAGATTAACCGGAAAACCGCTTCATCTGGACATATCGGATTTGCCCATGAAAAAAGGGATTATCACTAACCGGAACAAGTTTATACTTGGTCCCTCCGGAAGTGGTAAATCCTTTTTTACCAACCACATGGTGCGTCAGTATTATGAACAGGGCAGTCATGTCCTGCTCGTTGATACGGGAAACAGCTATCTGGGACTGTGCGAACTGATAAACCGCAAGACCGGAGGACAGGACGGGGTTTACTTCACCTATACCGAACAAAACCCGATTGCCTTCAATCCCTTTTATACCGACGACGGGTTGTTTGACATTGAGAAACGCGAAAGCATAAAAACGCTCATCCTCACGCTCTGGAAACGCGACAACGAACCGCCCACGCGGGCGGAAGAAGTCGCCCTTTCCAACGCAGTCAGTATGTATATTGACAAATTGAAAACAGGCATTTTGCCCTCATTCAACACCTTCTACGAATTTGTCGGTGGCGAGTATCGCGAAATATTAACCGCCAAACAGGTACGCGAAAAGGATTTTGACGTGGCAAACTTCCTCAATGTCCTCGAACCCTATTACAGGGGCGGGGAATACGACTACCTGCTGAACTCGGACAAACAGCTCGACTTGCTCTCCAAGCGCTTCATTGTCTTCGAATTGGACAATATTAAAGACCATAAAATCCTCTTTCCCATTGTTACGATTATCATCATGGAGGTTTTTATCAACAAGATGCGCCGATTGAAAGGAATCAGGAAATTAATCCTCATAGAGGAGGCTTGGAAGGCAATAGCTAAAGAGGGTATGGCAGAGTACATTAAGTATCTTTTTAAGACCGTTCGGAAGTTTTTCGGCGAGGCGATTGTAGTAACGCAGGAAGTGGATGATATTATCCAGTCTCCGATTGTAAAGGAATCTATCATCAATAACTCCGATTGTAAGATACTGTTAGACCAGCGCAAGTACATGAACAAGTTCGACAGCATTCAGGCCATGCTCGGACTGACCGACAAGGAAAAAGCGCAGGTATTGTCCATCAACATGGCCAACAACCCGAACCGCCGCTACAAGGAAGTCTGGATAGGGCTTGGCGGCGTTCAATCGGCGGTTTACGCGACCGAAGTCAGCGGCGAAGAATATTACACGTTCACGACCGAAGAAACGGAGAAACTGGAACTTTTCCGTCTGGCCGAAAAGTTGGACGGGAATCTGGAACTGGCTATCAAACAGTTAGCCGAAAGTAAACGAAGTAATTTATAAACCACTAAAATCCAAAGTAAAATGAAATCAAAAATCAGTCTAATGCTTGTCGTCGTTGCGATAAGCATAACATCAGCCAAAGCGCAATTCGTAGTTACCGACCCCGCGAATATCGCTACAAGTATCGTAAACTCCGCCAACCAGATCGTGCAGACTTCCTCGACGGTTAGCAACGTGATAAAGAACTTTCAGGAAGTGCAAAAACTCTATAATCAGGGAAAAGAGTACTACGACAAACTCAAAGCGGTACACGATTTGGTCAAGGACGCGAGGAAAGTGAGGGATGCGATTCTAATTGTCGGCGAAATCGGCGACATTTATGTGAACGCGTACGGGAGAATGCTTTCCGACCCTAATTTTCGTTACGAAGAGTTGCAGGCAATCGCCAGCGGTTATACGATGCTGCTTCAGGAGAGCGCCAATATGATTCTGGAACTCAAAGACGTGGTAAACGTGAACGGTTTAAGCATGACCGACCATGAACGGATGGACATTATCAATTATGTGTATGACCGTCTGAAGAATCACCGGAATTTAGTCGGTTACTACACGCGCAAAAACATCTCCATTTCGTATTTGCGTGCAAAGAAAGCGGGCGACGCCGACCGCGTGGCAGCCCTTTACGGAAACGCTAACGACAGGTACTGGTAATCATGGATTTTGAGAATCTTCATCAAATACTGCGCAATCTCTATACAGAGATGATGCCTTTGTGCGGGAACATGGCCGGCGTAGCCAAAGGGATAGCCGGTCTGGGAGCGCTGTTTTACGTCGCCTCGCGGGTCTGGCAATCCCTCTCCCGCGCCGAACCCATAGATGTGTACCCGCTGCTTCGCCCCTTTGCCGTTGGCCTTTGCATCATGTTCTTCCCCACTTTCGTTTTGGGAACAATCAACGCCGTGATGTCCCCCGTGGTCAAAGGCTGCAATCAAATGCTGGAATCGCAGACACTCGACATGAACGCTTACCGCGAGCAGAAGGACAAACTCGAATACGAAGCCATGATGCGCAATCCGGAAACCGCGTACCTTGTGGATGACGCGGAATTTGACAGGCAGTTAGACGAACTCGGCTGGAGTCCGGGCGACCTCGTAACCAATGCCGGTATGCGTATCGAGCGGGGGATGTACCAGTTGAAAAAGACCGTCCGCGACTTTTTCCGGGAACTTCTCGAACTGCTCTTTCAGGCGGCGGCGCTGGTCATCGACACGATACGGACGTTTTTCCTGATAGTTCTGGCCATTCTGGGGCCGATAGCTTTTGCCATCTCGGTCTATGACGGCTTCCAGTCCACGCTCACGGCATGGATTAGCCGTTATGTATCGGTGTACCTGTGGCTTCCGGTATCGGATCTGTTCAGTTCGATACTGGCAAAGATTCAAGTGTTGATGTTGCAAAACGATATTTCGGAATTGCAGAATAACCCGAATTTTTCCATAGACGCCTCAAATACCGTGTATATCATATTTATGCTCATCGGCATAATCGGGTATTTCACCATCCCGACCGTGGCGAACTGGATCATCTCGGCGGGAGGCATGGGTTCGTATAACCGCAACATGCAAACGGCGGCTGCCAAAACAGGCGGAGCGGCGGGAGCTGTTGCAGGCGCCGTTTCGGGAAATATCTCCGGACGGTTGGTAAACCGCAACAAGTAATCAATCATTTAAAATTAAACGTATGGAATTTAAGTCATTAAAGAATATCGAAACATCGTTCAAACAAATCCGGTTTTTCGGAATGGTGTTTGTGTGCCTTTGCGCCGGAATTGTTGGGTACTCGCTTTTCAGCGCATACCGGTTTGCCGAACAGCAAAGACAAAAGATTTATGTATTAGACGGCGGTAAGTCGCTGATGCTTGCCCTTTCGCAGGACTTGTCGCAAAATCGTCCCGTCGAAGCGAGGGAACATGTCAAGCGTTTCCACGAACTGTTTTTCACGCTCTCGCCGGATAAAAACGCGATTGAGAGTAATATTCGCAGGGCGTTGTTTCTGGTCGATAAATCGGCATTTGGTTACTATAAAGATTTGCAGGAGAAAGGATATTACAATCGTGTAATCAGCGGTAATATCAACCAGAATTTGCAGGTGGACAGCGTTGCCTGCAATTTTGACGCTTATCCGTACAAAGTGGTAACGCATGCCCGGCAACTGATTATCCGCGAATCGAATATTACCGAGCGTAGCCTTGTCACCCGCTGCAACCTGATTAATTCGGTGCGCTCGGATAACAATCCACACGGCTTTACAATGGAAGCTTTTGAAATAATCGAA
>JAITAY010000198.1 GCA_031283915.1 Tannerella sp. | reverse complement strand
TTTCTTCGATCATTTTTGAATATTCCCTTTTCACTTCCGACCGTCCTGTTTCTTTGGCGGAGGCTATTTGACTGAGATTGTGACTTTTTACGTTTTGCTCGTAATCGTAATCGGCCTGTTCTTCCGGCGAGAGGCGGCTGTAATCCAGTATGTCACGCGCTTTGAGCAGGCCTTTGGCGCTGAAATTCTCTTTTATCCGGTCGTGTTTCAAAAAATAAACCCATTCGTCAAGCGTCGTTTTGGCGACGTCATTGAAATTGTTGATTTTTAGAATGTAATATTCCGGGAATAAATCTCCCGCTTCGATTTTCCCGAAAATCCTGTGCTGTTCTTCCGAAAGTTTGAGTATTTCATGGTCGTGCAGGCCTTTAAAATCGGTCTTACCCCAATATACATAGTCTTTTCCATGTCCGAGGTCGAAATAGACGATGTTTATCGAGTAAATTTTCTTTATTTCCATGTACCGGTCGCCCTGAATCATGCGTTCGACAACGGCTTTGCCTGTTCCGTACAGCATACGCTGGAAATAGTCTATTTCCAGGATGAACTGCAGTTCTATCAGGATGATTTCACCCGAACCGTCCTCAACGACCACGTCAACCCGGTTGTGTTTGTCGTCGGGATGATCCTTGTTGCTTTCGCTTTCCAGGACATTCCTTATGGCGATCCGGCGTGCCAGCAGTTCGCTCAGAAAACCTTCAACCACTTCGAAGTTGGCCTTGTTGCGTAACAGCCGCTTTAAAGCCCAGTCAAATGACACAAGCGGGCGTTCCTTACTTCTCTCCGATGTCATACGATTCCTCTCTTTGTATTTATCACTGCAAAATTAGCATTAAATTTTCGGATTACATACAAACGAATAAAAAAAATTGCGGCACGGCAGGTTCGATATTATTCCCATCTCAACTTGATGAATTTGTTTTCCCAGGGATTCAGCATGATGGGAGTTTTCGAATCCGTCACATCCGCATTGGCGTCGCAGACTTCGAAATGCAGTTTTTTCCCGGCGGGCGAGCGGGCGTCGAACAGGGTCTGCTTTCCGCCGATCTCACGCAGCTGGAGAACAACCGCCGGTTCGTTTTCTACGGGACGCATGTTGACCAGAAGAATGTTTTCGGGAACAATCTCAAGCACGGCGTTTTCGCTTTTCATGTGCCGTGTATCCGTCTTTCCGGCCGGCACTACCCTTGTGGGAAGCGGAATACGGCTGCCCCATGCAAAGCGGGTGGCGTACTCGATGCTGCTGTCCTCGGACGAAGTCATGAAATAAGTCCATTCAAACTCGCCGTGCTGGTCGGCATTGAAATTCGTTGTCCAGTAGTTATTCATCGGCCATGAGTACATCGCGGTCGTTTCCGGTACGGCATTTGCCTGAAAGCGGCCGCAGTTGAATCCGCCGAACTGTATCAGCGGTATTTCCGGACTGCCCATCACGATTTGTCCGTCGCGACTGCGCACGGAGGCGAAGTTCTGTACCGTATTCCAGTCGTTTGCCGAGCCGGGGATCTGGTCTACGCCGGCTTCGATCACTCCTCCCGGCACATCGTAAAATATCTTACCTTCCGGCAATGTGAAGGGGAAAGAGATGTAGATGCTTTCGGGGTCGGTCACCTGTTTCTTCCGGAGCCTGTGGACGAAATCTATCCGCTTTGCAGTCTTAAACAGTCGTATCTCGAACAGATAGTTTTTTGCGCCTATTCCTGTGGAAGTTTCCCCCCGAAAAATCCACGTATCCCAGATGTCTCCTTCTTCGCAGCGTTCGAACCATACTTTTTCAAGTCCGGTACGGGTCGCTTTCGGACGCCTGAAGGCATCCATGTCCCGCCTGTTTTCCAGCTGTTCATGTACGAACTCGCCCAATTGCCATTCGGCTCCGGACATCAGTATTTCACGATTCATATCTTTGTCGAACAGGCTGGCTATCGTACCTCTGTCCGGGTCAAGCGCGATTTTATACCATTTGTTCTCAATCGCTGTCTGCTTCAATTCTGCGGACGTGGCCTGAGTGACGGCGGGTTCGTTTTTCACGCGTATGAAATATTGCCTGTATCCCAGCGCCGGCAGATTGCTCACCCAAAAGGCCCAGTAAGTGCCGTCGGAATGGCTCTCGACGGCCTGTGCGGGGATGGGACGGCCTGTTTCGTCCACGATTTCCACTTTCCTGTTGCGCGGCAGTATTTCGTGGTCGATATAGGCTTTGGCCAGGCCGTCGTGTGCCCGGTTGTGGGGATTGAACACGGCGATGGAAGGCGTTTCGGCGCGCGGGATATACATCTGAAGAAGCCCCAGGGCTGTCTCACAGATCGGGCGGGAGCGCCGGTAGGCTTCCCATGCGTAGGACATTTTCAGTGAACGCTGCTCCATCGTATATTTTCCGAAGGGATCGCTGATGCTCGCATGATAGCCGAACGTATGTTCGTCGTAGAACAGCAACGCTTCGTTCACGGCGTTAATCTTTCCGGTTATGTCGCGGGGCAGCTCTGCGCCAAGCATTTTGGCCATGGACAGGGCAGTCTGGTTGGCGATGATGTCGGAATGTGCCAGCCGCGATGTAGCCGCCTCCCTGGCGCCGGAGCCAAAGCCGTCGTTCCACCAGTCAGGCCAGGCGCCCCGTATGCTCGTCAGCTGATTGCCGTGTTTACGTTCTATTTCCCTGAAAAAGTCGGTCGCTACGGCCGAGCGCATTTTCGGCCACTCGTATTTTTCATTCCATTTCCGGATCAGCGCCGGCCCGGCCATAGCCGGCGGGGAATTGTCCGTATAATAGCCGGAATATTGCAGCGAAATCATATCGAACGGATAGTCCATCGTGCTCATCTTATGCAGATATTCAAATACCTTACTCTCGAAAAAATCAAAATCATCCTTTTCTATTCCCATGAAATTGCCGTACATGTAATGCTCGGCGCGGAAAGTGAGTGTCTTTTTTCCCGAAGGGGATTCCCACCAGAAAGCGGTCGGTTTGTCAAACGAAATCAATGCCTTATGGCCGTGCGTACCCATATTGACATATTTTATTCCCATGTCGGGGAAAAATTCGCTGAAGCACCAGCCTATTCCGTTCACATCGTTTTGCATGGCCATCTCCGTCTTCAGGCCGGCTTTCCGGATCTGTTTTATCGGCGACAGTGAAGCGGCCAGCGTCTGTTCGTCCGGCATTTCATCGAAATTGAAATACATTGCTGCAATCTCGATGCGTCCTTCGGCAACTCTTTTTTTGAGGCGTTCGATCTGTTCTTTCGGGCGATTGTTCAAATATTCGCTTACCGCCCATGCGGCTTCGCAGGTCCAGCGGAATTTGGCATCATCCGGCCACGAATCGGTCGCATCGCAATAGTCCAGCGCATAGTCTATGAAACGGACGTGCTCGGAGAGTATCTCCGTTTGCGAACGGGTATACCCGATGTCGGTATGCGTGTGCTGAACAAAGTTGACTTTCCAGTTCCGAACCGGCTGTATCGTGACATCCCGTTTTTCGGTCTGTCCGCCCACAAGGACTTCGACGGTAGACGTCCTTGCCTGTTCGCCGGCTTCTACCGACATGTCCACCACGTTATAACCCAGCGTCAGGGGAACTTGTCTCGAATTTCCTTCCAGCGTGATTTTTGCCGTGGCGGGTGTGCCGAAGTAATGTATCTCCACGAAGACGGGCTGCAGGTTTTTATCCGGATTTTTCAAAACTGCGGGTCGCTGTGTGACTTGGATGTCCGATTTTATCGGCGATTCAAACACCATGCACCAGCTGTCCGTACCTGCGTTGCTTGCCGTCATTTTCAACTGAAGCGACCGGCCTGCGGGGACCTGTTTGCGGGGAATACGCAGATACATGTAGCCTGTCAGATCTTCCGCTCTTGTTTTCATCATCGGCCGAAAACTCAGTTCGCTTCCATCTGCCGCCTTTTTGCTCCATGCGTTCAGGCTGCCGGTGGTGATCGTAAATTTCTTTTGTCCGTCCACGTACAGATCCACTCCGGCCGGCGTCTTGCCATACGTAATTCCCGACTCGCCGGCGATCCATACATAAGTGACATAGCTTTGCTTTATGTCGGCCGGTGCGGCTTCCGTTTCCCATTCCATGCTCTGGCTGCCTTCCTGCGCACGCACAACAAGCGCCCGGCCGGCATACGGCAGATGCGAACCCTGGCCGACCGTATTCCCGGAAATACTTTTCATGTAGCCCTGCAGGAGCATGTCGCCTTTTCGCAAC
>JAITAY010000147.1 GCA_031283915.1 Tannerella sp. | reverse complement strand
GGGTCGATGTCTACAAAGACCTGATCTACACGGGCGGTTCGGGCACGGGTATGCAGTCCGTCCCGTCGGGCTACACCACGCTTCACGGCGAACAGGTAGCCGGCTACGGTCTGTATATCAAAACGCAGGGTAACAGGAAAAACTGGACAAAGACGGCCTTCGAAATCGACAGCGATCCCAGCCCGACAATGGGAGCGGCCTGCGCCGACGACGCCTGCGACTACAGTTTCCTGCACAACACGGCGCGCGTGACGTTCCATGCCGACGCCCGCATCTATGCCGAAGGCCAGCGGTCGCTGATCGCCTCGCCGGTACTGGAGACCTATGGCGCACTGGATTTGAACACGTCGCGGAATCCCGTCAGCGGACGCACGAACATCACGATCCGCACGGACAGCCTGATTTGTCACGACAGCCTGATCATCGACGGGCCGCTGACGACCCTGGCTACCTGGAGCCGTCTGTACCGCAACGTACCGGTCATCAAACTGGGTCATCACCGTTTCACGCCGCCCTCGGCCGAAGCCACGCCCGCCGACGGTACCGGCAGCGCCTGTTCCTCCTGCTACGTGCACGAAAAGGACACGGAAGCACAGTACGGCGCCGCCACCCCGCTGGACACGGTGCACGTCACCTTCCGCAACGGCGCCTCGATACCCCGCCTGCACACGCTGGTGGCCGACCATGCCGCCGTATCGTTCCTGACGGACTCCTTCGACCGGCAGCCGGGCAACCCGACGCTGAACGCACAGATCTTTACGGATACGTTCCGGATTCGCAATCACGTGGAACTGATTCACCTGTCCTCGGGCGGCGCCACTACGCACAACTCGCAGTTCGCACTGATCTCCGAGCCTCAGATGTCGTCCAAAAACTATGTGGGCATCTTTGCGCGTCACCTGCACATGGAACCGATCGCCCCGTCCTGCTCCAACTTCGGCTACAGCCAGCTCTGGCCGCTCGAATCGACGCTGAACGTGATCACAAGCTCCCGGTTCGGTGGCTTCGGATGGCTTCACAGCAATGTCCACGTTGAAATCGGCGGCGTGATAGCGCCGGGCTACGCTTCGCTGGAAGCGAAAGGCAACTGCTATGAACAGCATGCAGGCATCCTGCGCACGCAGAACATACAACTGGAGCGTGGCGCGAAGCTCAAGATCTCCCTGGGGGACTCTCCGGCCAGCGCCTTCACCGAAAGTTACCGCTGTGAGAACGGCAAGCGTTACACGCTGGGCGAATACGCCGACTTCCTCGACGTGGATGAGCTGAGAATGAACGACGTCACGCTCCTGGACATCGTGATCCGTCCGGAAGGGCTGAGCCTGGCGAGCGGCGAATCGCGCTGCTTCCCGATTCTGCGCTACAAGTCGGTAGGTTATGAGAACTTGAAACACCTGAAACTGAGCAAAACCTATCTGTCGTCGGAAGACCACCCGTCCATCAACGGACGCTATTATCTGGCCTTCGACATCGACGAGGAGTGTAAAGTGGTCAGCGTGTGCATCGAGCCAGTCGTCACCCCGATCATCAACCGTCAGGTAGAGATCCCCTCCGTGCCGGGCGTCACCTCGACACCCCCTCCGGGGATTCATTTCGTGCCGTCGCACACGAACTTCCCCTTCTCGCTGAAGTTTTCAAACCGGACGCCGCTGTCCGTCCACACAGGCCGGATCGTGGAAAGAATGCCGGAGCCGGAACTCAAAGGGACGCTGAAGGACAACGGCGAGTACGCATACGTCATTCCTAACGTGATGGAAGACATCTACCTGCAAATCGGCCCGGGTACGGGCGTAAACGACATCCCGACCTCGGGAACGGATATCTGGTCACACGGCGGCAGCGTATACATCCGTGCGGAGAAGGAGAACCAGGCGCGCATCTATACGATAGCGGGTCATCTGGTCAGGCAGGTGGAAGTCCCTGCGGGCACGGTGACGGTTCCTCTGCCGCAGGGCGTTTACATCGTCGTCCTGGAAGACGGCTTGAGACACAAGGTGGTGGTCAGGTAATCAGATCACTCGAAACGAAAGAGTGTGTATGAAAAAGGGCGAAGCCGACCGGACTTCGCCCTTTTTTGTGCCTGTTTCTGTTCTTTATTTTCTCCGTCGGTTTGCAGGGGACAGGGGGGAATGACAACGTAGAGACACACAATCGTGCGTCTCTACCATGTGTTGTCAACGGTTTTTACGGAAACCCGGTTTTGAAGGCGGTTCCTTCTGCTCCGCCCGGTTTAGCCCAATGCTTACTTCTTGCTGTCAGTTTGAACTCAATGTCATCCTGTTAAGGATGCATCCCTGACGGGATGCAGATAGAGCCGTCGCAAAAATGCTACCGGGCGATGCATCCCTGGCGGGATGCTCTACTACAGCCTTTTAGCGCTTAACTTGATGACATTGGGCTTTAGCCGACGGGGAAAAAGGCGTGTGGGCGGATACCCTTTTCTATGCTGACGGGCAATGCACAAAACTGTACCGCGCGCAGTATAACTGACGGAGGTCGACAGGCAAAAAAATCCTGTTACACTTTATTTCTCACCCCTTAGTTAGCCGGATAACCGGATTTCTTCGGATTGCCATTAAAAAAACAGGCGTATTCGGTGAAAATTCACCTGAATATTCTCCGCATTCGCTTGAATATTCCCCGCATTCGCCTGAATATTCTCCGCATTCGCCTGAATGTTCTCCACATTCGCCTGAATGTTCATCAAATTCGCCCGGATATTCTCCAAATACACCTGAATATCTTCCCTCCCAAGGGTGCGACCATTTATGCCTCCCTTTCAGTTCATTATGTGGACAGACATGTCTCCGAATCATTCATGTCATGCGTTAAACAATGCAAAATATATACGATCTGTGGTGTTTCAGAAAAAAATCGTATATTTGCGGCGAAAAAGTAAATGATATGGACATAAACTCAGTTATTTCAATCAGTTGTTTGACAAAGACGTTTCCCGCAGGAAACGGGTTTTTTACGGCGCTCAACAGCGTAAACCTCGCCTTTGGTACGGGTGAGTTTGCCGGACTGGTCGGGCCGAGCGGTTCGGGCAAGACTACGCTGCTCAACATCATCGGGTCGCTGGATACGCCTACCGGTGGTGAAGCGCTTGTTTTGGGACATTCCGTCGCCCGGCTCTCCGCAAAAGAATCGGCCGGTTTGCGGAACAAAAGCATCGGTTTCATTTTCCAAAGCTACAATCTGCTGCCGGTTTATACCGTGTACGAAAATGTGGAATTTGCCCTGCTGTTACAAAAAATACCTGCGGACGCCCGGCGCAAGGCCGTCATGGAAGCCCTGGAATGGGTCGGACTGACGGACAGGGAGAAGTCGCGTCCGGCGCAACTCTCCGGAGGGGAATGTCAGCGGGTGGCGATTGCACGGGCGATGGTCAAGCGTCCGGCCATTGTGCTGGCCGATGAGCCTTCGGCCAATCTGGACGCCAAAAACTCGCATCATATCCTGAGAACCATGCGGAAACTCAACGAGGAACTGAAAACGACGTTTATCTTCGCAACGCACGACGAAAAGGTCATGCAGTATCTTAGGCGAATCGTCTCGCTGAAAGACGGTCAGGTAGAAAAGGATACGTTCATCGAAAATCCCGCGTCATGCTAATCCTGAAAACCTCCTTCAAAAACATGCTCGGTGCAGGCAAACGTATATGGCTGAATGTCTCCGTGCTGTCGTTCACCTTCGTGACGATGGTCGCCTACAACGGTATCATCGACGGCTGGCAGCAGGAGGCGCGGCGCGATATGGAAAAGTGGGAAACCGGCGCCGGACAAATCCGTCATCCGCAATATGATCCGCTCGACGTGTTTACCCTGCAGGACGCTCATGCATCCGTTCCGTCGGCCTTGCAGCCACACATCGAGCAGCAGACGCTGACGCCGGTACTCGTCACTCAGGCTGTCAGCTATCCGCAGGGGCGGATGCAAAACGTCATCCTGAAAGGGATTGACCCGAAACAAACGATCGTTGCCATCCCTTCTTCCCAACTCCTGCCTGCCGACGGGCTGAAAGCGCTCGTGGGGACACGGATGGCGAAGACTGCCGGATTGAAAACGGGTGACCGCGTGATGATTCGCTGGCGCGACAGGAACAGCGCCTTCGACGCCCGCGAAGCCCTGATTGCCGGCGTGTTCGAAACGAAAGTCCCGTCGGTGGACGCGGGGCAGCTCTGGCTGGACTTGAACACCCTGAGGCAAATGACCGGTATGCCGGACGAAGCGACTTACTTCATCGAATCGCCCGCCTGTCCCGTGAAAGAGGATGTAGACGGCTGGCAGTACAAAAACCTGAAATTCCTGCTGGCGGACATTGACCGGCTGATTGAAAAAGAACGGGTAGAATCGGCCGTCATCTATGTGTTCCTGCTGGCGATAGCCCTGCTGGCGGTGTTCGACACGCAGACGCTGTCCGTCTTCCGCCGCCAGCGCGAAATCGGGACGTACATTGCGCTGGGCATGACGCCGCGCCGCGTAACCGCCCTGTTTACTCTCGAAGGAACATGTCTCAGCCTGCTTGCCGTTCTTGTCGGATTCGTGTGGGGAACGCCGCTGCTGGCCTGGTTTGCACAGGTGGGAATGCCCATGCCGGGCTTTGCTGCCGACAGCAACACGGTCATAGGCGATGCGCTGTACCCCGCCTATGAACTTTCGTCGGTTGTGACGAGTATGATATTGATTATCTGCCTGTCGGCACTGATCAGTTATTTACCTGCACGGAAAATAGCCAAACAAAGTATTGTAAATGCATTAAAGGGAAAAAGGATTTAAGGTTCCGGGTAACGCTGTGCTGTTCTCTGCAAGCTCTCTGCGCTGTAAAATTTCGCGGAGAACCGCAGAGAAGGCGCAGAGAATCACGGAGGAGAATAAAATTGTTTTAGTATGGAAAAGTTTCTTTGGAAAGGAATTATTAGAGATAAGAGCCGCAGTTTGCTGCCGGTCATTGTGGTTGCGACAGGCGTCTTTTTCGTCATTGTCATGGACGGGATTGCCGGCGGCATGATGGGCAGTATGATCAGAATGACGGCCAGCTTCCAGACCGGACACCTGAAAGTGATGACCCGCGCCTGTGCCGAAAATGAAGAGCAACAGCCGCTCGACCTGGCATTACTCGATGTGGACAGGCTGATGGAAACCTTGGCGGCACGGCAGCCCGAGGTGGAATGGAATGCACGCATCCGTTTCGGTGGTCTGCTGGATATTCCGGACGGGAGAGGTGAAACCCGTGCACAGGGTCCCGTATCGGCCACGGCCTACGATTTGCTTTCGCCCGGCAGCCGCGAAATCGAACGGACGGGCTTGCAAAAAGCCGTCATTGCCGGAAGACTCATCCGGGCGAACGGCGAGGTGCTGATCAGCGCTGATTTCGCCGATCGTTTTCAGGTGAAACCCGGTGACACGCTGACCTTTTTCGGTTCGACGATGTATGGATCCATGAGTTTTACCAACCTCCACGTTGCCGGCATCGTCCGTTTCGGAACTTCAGCGCTTGACAGAGGCGCAATTATCGTGGACATTGTTGACGCCCGCCAACTCCTCGACATGGACAACGCCGCAAGCGAAATACTCGGCTTTCTGCCCGGCGGGGAATACGACTTTAAACAGGCCGAAGCGGTCAAGAACTCGTTCAACGCCCTGTATGAGGGCAGCGACGATGAATTTGCCCCGGTAATGCTGCAGCTGGCCGACCAGCAGTCGATGGGCGGAACGATGGCTTATATCGACCGGGTGATGCTGATCATGATCATCCTTCTCGTTTTGGCGCTGTCCGTTGTGCTTTGGAACACCGGCGTGCTGGGCAGCATCCGGCGGTACAGCGAATTTGGCGTGCGCCTGGCGCTGGGCGAAGGCAAAGGGCATATTTACCGCAGCCTGCTTACCGAATCGATCTTTATCGGGGGAATCGGCTCGTGCTTCGGGACGGTCTTCGGCCTGGCCGTTTCACTTTACCTTCATCGCTACGGAATTGATTACGGCGAGGCGATCGACAGTCTCGCCATGATGATAGATCCGGTTATCCGTTCCAGCATTACCCCGCGCATGTATTACCTCGGGTTTATTCCCGGCGTCGCTTCCATGCTTGTCGGCAGCGCACTGGCGGGAATGGCCGTTTACCGGAGAAACACTGCCACTTTGTTTAAGGAACTCGAATAAAAAAAAGCATATATGAAAAGATCGGTTTTATTATCTCTGACACTCTCCTGTGCCACCTGTTTATACGCACAGGATGCAGTGAAAATACTGGAAGCGGTGGACAAAAACATGTCGGCGGAGAGCCGCATCGTCGAATCGTCGATGACCGTCCACGGCAAACGCAACGAACGTACAATGACTTCCAAAAGCTATATCGTCGGCAACCGGAAGTCGTTTACGGAATACCTTTCGCCGGCGCGCGACAAGGGGACGAAAATGCTCAAACTCGACAGGGAATTGTGGATGTACTCGCCCTCAACCGACCGCACGATTATGATTTCCGGGCACATGCTGCGTCAGTCGGTCATGGGTTCCGACCTTTCGTACGAGGACATGATGGAGGATCGTAAATTGCAGGATATTTACACGCCCCGCGTAACCGGCGAAGAAACGGTAGACGGTCGCCCATGTTATGTGTTGCAGCTTGCCGCCAAAGTGGAAGACGCGGCTTACGAATCGCAAAAGCTGTGGGTGGACAGGGAACGGCATGTGCCGCTGGTACAGGAGTGCTATGCGAAAAGCGGCCAGCTGCTCAAGCGGATTACCCTGAGTGATATCCGGCAGGTGAGCGGGCGGTGGTTCCCGATGAAAATGAACTACAAGGATGTCCTGAAGGACGGGAACGGCACGGACTGGGTGATTACGCATATCGAATTTAATCAGCCGATTCCGGACTATCTGTTCAGTAAGGCAAGTTTAAAGCAATGAAACGGCAAAACCGTTATCCGCTTCGTAAACAGAACCGTTCAGCAGACCGTTCATGGACAGAAAAAGCATAAGAAAAAACAAAAAAGACGCGCTTGTCGAAACGGCGCGCGGGTTATTTTACCGGTATGGCATCCGGAAGGTAGCGATTGAGGAGATATGCGCCGAAGCGAAGGTGAGCAAGATGACGTTTTACAAGTACTTCGCGAACAGGATGGAGCTGGCGAAGGAGGTACTGGACGGGATATTAGACCGGGCGATCCGGCAGTTTTCGGACATGATGGAATCGGACATCTCTTTTGAAGAAAAAATGCAGGGCGTGCTGCAAATGAAAATTGAGAACGCGAAGGATGCCAGCGTAGCGTTTATCATAGACATATACCGGGGACCGGATGTGGAGCTGGTCGAGCACACTCTGACCTGGATACGGCGTGGCAAGCAGCTGGCGGTGGATTACTTTATGAATGCGCAGCGTCAGGGATACATTCGGAAGGGGATAAGTCCGGCGCTGATGCTGGTGCTGCTGGATAAAATGCAGGAGTTGGCGCTGGATGATCGGGTGCTGGCGACATGCGGCAACTTGCAGGATTTAGTTGTGGAGATAACGAAACTGTTCCTGTATGGAATCATGGAGAATGAAAACTGACCGTCAACCGTTCATCCCGGGAACATGCAAACAGGCGGACTGTGGTTCAAACCCGCAAGGACAAGTCCCTCGCCGTTCACCGTTCACATTTCGCTTACCATGCATTGCCTACAGTTCAATGCTCATCCTGTCCTTCGCCGGTCCTTCCGTGTTTGCGCAGGAATCTCCCTTCCGTTACAGCGGCCAGTTGTCCGGGTGGGCGCAATACGCTCCCGACATCTCGCCCGAAAGCTGGTTGGGCGGGCGTTACCTTCCGCAGGCGAATTTCAGAGTACCTCTGGAAAAGGAACGGCTGTTTGATTTTGAACTCTCGGCCACTATTTTCGGCGATGCCGGTCTTTCTTCCTTTGAAGACATAACAGCGAGCGGTAAAATCAAGCCGTACCGCGCATGGGCACGTTACTCGACCGAACGGCTGGAAATGCGGCTCGGCCTGCAAAAAATCAATTTCGGTTCGGCGCAAATGTTCCGTCCCCTGATGTGGTTCGACCAGTTAGACCCGCGTGACCCGCTGCAACTGACCGACGGCGTCTGGGGCGTTCTGGGACGGTATTACTTCCAAAACAACGCCAACATCTGGCTGTGGGCTTTATATGGCAACCGGAACACCAAAGGCGGGGAACTGTTCCCCACTCAAAAGCATTCGCCGGAAGGCGGCGGACGGGTTCAACTGCCGGTTCCTTCGGGCGAGACCGCTTTGTCATATCATTACCGCACCGCCCGTACCGGCGTTCTGCAGACTGGCGAACACCGTGCGGGACTGGATGTCCGTTTGGACATTGTAGTCGGACTCTGGTTCGAAGCTTCATGGACCAAACTGACCAAAGACCTCGACCTGTACACGAATCAGGAAATGATGACGCTGGGCAGCGACTACACGTTTGGCATCGGCAACGGTTTAACGGCGACCTTCGAACAGTTGCTGTACTCCAGCGACCGGAAAGCGTTCGACTTTGACCATGCCGCTACCTTTTCGGGGCTTTCGCTCGCCTATCCCCTCGGAATGCTCGACAACCTCAGTTCCATTACCTGTTACGACTGGAAAAACCGGAACATGTATTTTTTCCTCAACTGGAAAAGGCAACTGAATCATCTCACGTTCTATCTGATGGGTTACTGGAATCCGGAAAACTACATTTTGCCGGGACAAAGTACAGACGGCAACCGTTTTGCCGGAAAAGGACTGCAAGTAATGGTAGTGTGGAGCCATTAGCCGTTAGAGGCGGCTCATAAATGAGGCTGACGAAGATACACGCCGCCTCGCCTCAACCGCAAATCATTGAGGTGAAAGACAGCGTAACCGGCAAGGTGGACGAAGCGCTGACATCATCCCCCGCAAAGTGTAGCATCCGGAAAAATCGACGTTTTTTGAGGATTATTTTTCGCAAATCATAAAGAGTGAATGTGTCGAACGGAGTATATTTACCGCAACATTCTAAACAATACTAAAATTATGACTGAAAAATTTTGTTCCAGACGTGAATTTATCAAGCGTAACTCTTTAGCCGGACTGGGTTTTATGGCAGCGGGACGAATGGCTTCCGCCGGCAGGGATATTTCTGTTATTCCCGCCGGGGATGCCGGTCAGCCGGCGATTATGGGTGGCCGACCGGTACACAGTACGCCGTGGCCGAAATGGCCGCAGTGGCAACCGGCAACCGACGAACCGCGGTTACTTGAAGTGATGCGAAGCGGCGTATGGTCGCGTGCCGACGTGGTGACGGAGTTTGAACAGCAATGGGCAAAACTGATTGGCGCCAAGCGTTGCCTGGCACTGGTGAACGGTACCGGTGCACTGCATACCGCCCTGGCTCAGTTGGGTATCGGCGGGGGAGACGAAGTGATTGTCACGCCTTATACGTTTATAGCCAGCATGTCCGTTATCCTGATGACCGGCGCCATGCCGGTCTTCGCCGATATTGACCCGGAGACGTTCCAGATTGCGCCGGAAAATATCGAAAGCAAAATCACGCCGCGCACACGGGCTATCCTGCCGGTACATATCCTTGGCCTACCGGCCGACATGCCCCGTATCATGGCCATTGCCGAAAAACATAACCTGGCAGTCGTGGAAGATGCCTGCCAGGCCTGGCTCGCGGAAATCAATCACCGGAAAGTCGGGACATTCGGCAATGCCGGCTGCTTCAGTTTCCAAAATTCCAAAAACCTGGCCGTCGGCGAGGGCGGCGCCATCGTGAGCGACGACGACGAACTGATGGATCGCTGCTACTCGTTTCACAATTATGGCAACCCGTACGGGAGCGCTGTCGGCGCGACGGGCGCAGGCGCCATCATGATGGGAACTAAACTGCGGATGGCCGAATATCAGGCGGCCATTGGCCTGGCGCAACTGACCCGGTTGGAAGCGGAAACGACCCTGCGTAATGAAAATGCGGCATACCTGCGCTCAAAGATCGTCCGAATACCGGGGATTCTCCCCGGCAAACTGTACGACGGCGTCACACGCGCCGCCTGGCACTTGTTCCCGTTCCGTTACAAAAAGGAATATTTCAAGGGGTTGTCGCGAAACGCTTTTCTGAAGGCGATGCAGGCGGAAGGCATCCCCTGTACCGACGGATATACGGTTCCGCTCAACCGGATGCCGTGCCTCGAACATACTTTCAACAGCAAGAATTACCGGAAAATGTATCCGGCCGAAGCATTGGATATACATGCCTGGAATGAACGGAACGCCTGTCCGGAGGCTGACCGGGTGTGCACGGAAGAAGCCGTCTGGTTTACCCAGAACATGTTGCTGGGCAACCGGAAAGACATGGACGACATGGCCGCAGCTATCCATAAAATACAAGAGAATGCGGAGAAATTACTTACACTGGAAAAATAAAATGAAACCTTTACGCACGATTCTTTTTTATCTGCTCGCCGTTCTTGGGCTGTCGGCCTGCAAGGAAGCCTCTTCGCCGGCGGGCTGGAAGGCCGGCATAGCTCAGGTGAAAACCACCCCGGCGGAAAGCATGTGGCTGGCCGGCTATGCCGCCAGAGACCATGCGTCCGAGGGTACGTCGCAAGACTTATGGGCGAAGGCGCTTGTGCTGGAAGATTCCACCGGATACCGTTCCGTACTGGTGACCTTGGATGTGGTCGGTATCACAAAAGACCTCGCCGACCGCATCCGAAAAGAATTAAATACCCGTCTGGGACTGACTCCCGCCCAAATCATCCTGAACTGTTCACATACCCATTCGGGGCCTGTGCTGCCCGGCATATTGACGGATATTTACCCGCTCAGCGAAGAGGAAGAGGAGAAAATCAACCGTTACGGTGTCTTCTTTGAAAAGCAAATCATCGACGTGGTTCTCAAGGCGTCCCGGTCGCTGGAGCCTGTTTCGCTCCATGCCGCCAACGGCGTGGCTCGTATGCAGGTGAACCGGAGAAACAATTCCGAACGCGACCTGAGTCGCCAGACGGAGTTGAAAGGGCCGAACGACTTTGCTGTGCCCGTATTGAAAGTGACCGGCCGCTCGGGACAACTCAAGGCCATTGTTTTCGGCTACGCCTGTCATCCGACGGTGCTGGACGGTTACTCGTGGTCGGGAGACTGGCCGGGTTATGCACGGGAAACGCTGGAAAAACGGTATCCGGGTGTTGTGACGCTGTTTTTCCAAGGAGCAGGCGGCGACCAGAATCCGTTGCCTCGCCGCACCGTCCCGTTAGCCAAACAGCATGGCGTCACGATAGCAGCCGCCGTCGATCGGGTGTTGCAGGAAGACATGACGGCGCTGCCGCCGACGCTGAAAACTGCTTACCGGGAAATCTCGCTGCCCTTAGACGTTCCCCCGTCGGAAGATGCCCTGAATGAAATGATCCGGACGACCAACGACTATCGTGCCCGCTGGGCGAAGCGCATACTGGAACAGATCCGCAAGGGAGAGCCGCTCCCGGAAGCCTGTCCGTACGGCCTGCAGGCGTGGAACATCGGCGGATGGCCGTTGTTCGCACTCGGCGGTGAACTGACCGTCGGATACGCTATCCGGCTGAAACGGACATACGGCGAACATGCGTTCGTACTGGGGTATACCAACGACGTCATGGCCTATATCCCGACAGCCGTGATTCTGGAAGAGGGGGGCTATGAAGGTCGTACTTCCATGATGGCTTTCGGATTGCCTGCGCCGTGGTTGCCCGGAATCGAAGAACTAATTTGCAAAAGCATGGAGGAAGTGGCCGGACAGGCTGGCATCTCCGGCGGAAACGATTCACCGGCGGAAAGATGAAAACAATACTTTACGGATTACTACTGTTACTGGCCGGGTGCCGGCCTGGGGTGGGCGAATGGATGTCGTACAGCGATCCGGCGAGCGGCCGGAGCAAACCCGTTCGGACGTTGCAGGAGTGGGACATCAAGCGCGGACAACTGCTGGACAGTTTGCAGGCAGCCATGGGCGCATTGCCTTCGCGTTCGCAACTGCCGCCCTTCGACGTGCAATACCTGGACAGCCTGCATGAAGCAACTTTTACCCGTTACACAGTTCGCTTGACGGTGGCCGCAGGCGAGGAACTGCCGGCGTTGCTCTACGTTCCCCTCTCCGCAAAAGCCGCCCGGCGCTGTCCGGCCATGCTGGCGCTGCATCCGACCGGCGCTGCGGGAAAGCTGATTCCCGACGGGGAAAGCGACTACCGTCTGCCCTACGCAAGGGAACTGGCGCAACAGGGTTATGTCGTCATCGCACCCGATTATCCCGGATTCGGCGACCTGAGCGACTTTGATTTCCGGAACAGCCGTTATGCTTCGGGCACAATGAAGGGGATTTTTGACCATATCCGTTGCATCGACTGGTTGCAGTCGATGGATTTCGTGAATGCGGATAAAATCGGGGTCATCGGTCATTCGCTGGGCGGTCATAACGCCCTGTTTGTTGCCGCCTTCGATACGCGGCTGAAAGCCGTAGTGTCAAGCTGCGGATGGACGGAGTTCGAGTACTATTACATCGGGGAAGAGGCTTCCAAAGCCTACGGTGGACGGTTAGGCCCCTGGGCGCAGGACAAGTACATGCCCCTGTTACGCGACAAATACCGGTTAGAGCGCGTTCCGTTCAACTTCCACGACGTCATCGCCCTGATTGCCCCTCGAGCCTTTTACTCGTGTTCACCGCTGCACGACGCCAATTTCGATGTAAAGGGCGTCAAGGCAGGGATGGACAAGGCCATGGAGGTCTACCGTTTCCTGAATGCCGAAACCGCTCTGCGGGTCAGCTATCCCGACGCAAAACACGATTTTCCGACAGAGAATCGTCTGGAAGCATACGACTGGCTCGACCGTATCTTCCATCACAAAATGTATTCGGAGTAAATAAAGTGTAACCAAGGGCTTTTTCTGTCTGTCTGCCCCGTCGGTTAAAACCGACGGGCGGGTGGCAAAATCTGTGATTATACCTTCTCCATCCGGCATCCGATTTCGTTTCCTGCGAAGGCCACAGCCAACAGAGATACTTGCCGTTCGCCCATAAACCGTTCGTAATACCGTTTTTCCCGGATTTGTCCGATGGCGGCATCCAGCAACCGGGCAATGTCCGACTCTTCCGGCCGGCTTTTCACTTCTACCACCATCGCATGACCCGGAAAGAACCATACGGCATCTATCCGGCCTATATTTGTGGGCACTTCTCCGAGCAACTCAAATCCGAGCAGACGCAACCACAGCAGCATGACGGAATGATACCAGGCTTCCGTTCGTACCACATGCAGATAAGGAATGCCGGCAAGCATCTCGCGCAGACACTGCTCCAGTCCGGCCGTATCCTGCTGGCGAAGCTGCTCCTGCATTCGTTCCCGAAGGCTTTCGGCCTTGCCCGTCGGATAAGCCGTGTAGGCATTCAGCAACTGTTCGGTCAACGCTTCGCCAACTTCGGCATTGGGCAGCCCCAGCGTATAGTGCGGACGCATCAAAACAAATTCCTTTTTCTTGATGGTAAGGTAACCGGTCTGGAACAACAGAGGAATCTCTTCCAGGCGTTCCGGATCGTAGCTGTCAAAGACACCCGACGAAACGGTGATCGGCTCCAGCACCTGTTCAAGCCGGTACTCCTTTTGAATTAAGAGGTTCATCAGAAAGGTCGGCGTGCCCGTGCGGAACCAATAGTTGGCAAATTCCCGGTTTTCGAAAAACATCAGCGTCGAGTAAGGATTGTACACCGCCGTTTTCCCGTCCCATGTATAGCCGTTATACCACGTCTTGATGGCCGACAGCAAGTCTTCCCGGGTCGCGCCTGTCTCCCGGACCATGTCATTAATGTATTCTGCAAAATGGCTTTCCAGTTCCTGCTGGGTATAGCCGCAAATAGAGGCATATTTGGCGTTCAGCGTGATATCGTTCAGGTTGTTCAGGGCGGAGAATATCGACAGTCCGGCGAACTTGGACACGCCCGTCAAAAAAACGAATTGCAGGTGATTGTCGCTACCTTTCAGTACCTGATAAATGTTATGCAGTTTTTCGCGAACAGCCTTGATTTTTCCTGTATCCGTCAAATGCGAAGTAATAGGTTTGTCGTATTCATCTACCAGTACGACCACTTTTTCGCCCGTCTGCCGGTGCAAAAGCTCGATCAGTTCGTTCAGACGGCTGGATGCATATTCCCGTCCCAGCGTCAGCCGGAAATCCTCAGCGATCCTTCCCAGGTATGCCGACAAATCCCGTTCGAGTTCTTCCGGCGTCGAATGTTGAATGATCGTCCAGTCGATCCGTATCACCGGGTATTGCCTCGTCCAATCCCATTTGTCGTATATATACAACCCTTCAAACAGGGCTTTATTCCCCTTGAAAAGTTCATTCAGCGCGCTTACCAGAAGCGATTTGCCGAAACGTCGCGGACGCGAAAGAAAATAAACGTCACCCAGGGTAATCATCCGGTACATATCTTCCGTCTTGTCTACATAAACGCAGTCTGCCGTTCGCAATTTTTCAAATGACTGTATGCCTATCGGTAATCTTTTCATGACACTTCTTTTTCCGACAAATTTACGGGAAGTTTCCGGGATGACATCCTAAAAAACATGTAAATCCGAAATGCGCCGCATCCTATTTTAACCGATCGAGACGTGCGACTTTCGTCAAGTCCACGCTGACCATGCTTCCCAACGGTTCGATGTAGAGTACCAGATATTTTTTCTTTATCCGCTGTATCTTTCCGGAAATGTACTTGAATGAGCCGGCGAGAATCTCGACCTCTTCGCCTTCGCAGAGCGGACGTTCGGCAGCCTGTTCCAGAAACTGCCGGATGGCGTCGATTTCCTGCGGGCGAATGACGGCCGGTTTGCCGCAGTAATACACAATGCGCAGCACGCCGTAGACCTCCCACAGCAACGGATGCAGTTCCCACTCCTGACAATGCACGAAAATATAGGAAGAAAACAACGGCTTGTCAATGATTTTCACCCGGTCTGACCATGCGCGGGGCGACCGGTGCAACGGCAGATAAGTCTCCTTGCCCATCGCATCCAGACGGTCTTTCACCTTCTTTTCCGCCCGGGGAAAGGTATATAATGCATACCAGTTTGGTTCGATCATCCAAATGTCTGTTATTTATTTCTCAAAAGCAGAAAGATAGTAGTAAGTTTCGTATGACGGCAGACTTTCCACCCGGTAACGGTTGGAGGCCGTTACACAAAACAGGTAACCTTTTTCCATCGCGCTGTCTACCGGGAGATGGATTTGCCGGTCACGGATACCGGTTGCCAGAATAGACCGCGCCTGGTTCGTATCAAGCGTATCGGCCAGCGAATAATACACCGTATACGTATGTTCGCCCGGCGGCGAAACGTCCTCCCATGACAGTTGCAGGCAACTGTCTTTGCGTGTAACAATCATCTCCTGCGGCGCTTTCGGGGGCGATAGCGTATCGGCGGCCAGCCAGGTCAGCGGCGGCAGCTGTGCCGGAAACTGAAACAGGTGATTCTTCAATTCGCCGTACAGTCCCTTTTCGTCCTCAACCACGAACCGGGCGCGGAAAAAGGCGCAACCGCTTCCTCCCTGCTTGCGCACATAATTGATTTGGTCGATCATCTCCGACAGGTTCCAGTCGCCTTCCTTCCGGTTCAGGCGGTAGGCGCCCAGGCCGGCTACCATGTTTCGTTGCTCGACCTGTTCCACCCAAATGCTCACAAAGGGATAAAAATCGTTCGCCCGATAATACATCATGGGTACAATCATGTCCTGCTTACCTGCCTGCATCCAGGCTTTCGGATCCTGGTAGACATCGTCGAAGGCTGTCCATACGGCATTCGGCGTCTGCTCGTTCCGGCGGTATTTGCCCAGCGGGGAACTGCTCACCTGTACCCAGGGCTTGGTTTGTTTCACCCAGTCGTACACGTGCGCCATCAGCCGGTTGATATTCTCGCGGCGCCAGTCTGCCAGGTTTTTTCCGTTCCCGTAAGTGGCAAACGTCTGGCCGTCGGGAAAGGACTGCGCATTCTCCGGGTAACGGATGTAATCGAACTGGATGCCGTCCACATCGTAACGGTCAACAATTTCCTTGACAAGCGACAGCATGTAATCGCACGTTCCGGGATGACCGGGATCCAGATACCAGCCGTTGCCGTGTTTCAGGCAGAGTTCCGGCCGCCGCTTCACGACGGACAGCGCCCCCTGTTCTTCGACCACCCTGGACAAACCGACCGGAAAGGCGACCAGAAAGACATGACATTCCAGTCCCCGTTTGTGACATTCGTCAATCGCGAAAGCCAGCGGGTCATATCCCGGCGAGACGTTGTATTTCCCCGAAAAGACTTTGGATATCGGTTCTATTTCCGACGGATAGATCACATCGCCGCGCGAGCGCACCTGCAAGAATACGGTGTTGAAATTCGCCGCTTTCAGGCGGTCGAGCAAGGTAAGCAATTCCTCCCGCTGACGGATCCGTCCGGCCTCATCCGTTGCCGGCTGCGTCGGCCAGTCCAGGCCGTAAATAGTGGCCAGCCAGACCGCCCGTATCTCCCGTTTCGGTGCGTCGGTACCGGTCGCATACACTGCGCCCGTCAACCAAATTCCTATAAGAAATTTCCTGAAAACGTTCATTCCCTGTTATACGTCGTCCCTATCCATTTCAAGGCGTCGTTCGGGACATCGGTAGTGATAAAGTCCGCGCCGGCGTCCGTCATCTCGCCTATCAGCGCCGTATCATTCACCGTCCATACATTGATGCCCAAACCCAGCGCCTTGGCTTCCTTAAACCATTGCGGGTTCTTCCGCATCACGTCATAATGATAGTCCAGTCCCGCAAAACCCAATTCCTTCAGTTCCTTCGGCGACAGTTCGCCATTCAGATAATACACATCCGCTTCCGGCGCCAGCCGGATCAGTTCTTTTCCGGCATCCAGGTTGAAGGTAATAAATTCCGTCCGCGGCAACAGTTTCTTTTCCTTCACCAGCTCGACCGAAATCTGCGCCGCTTCCCGGTTTCTTTCCGGAGTAGCATGAGGCTTCAACTCAAAAACCAGCTTGAGTTGCGTACGCCGCGCCGCTTCCAGGTATTCGCGTGCCGTCGGGATTTTTTCGCCGTTCGGAAGGACAAGGTCTTTGAGGGCGGTATACGCACTTTTCTGTATCTCGAATCCTTCTATGGCAGGGTCATGATTGACCACCAGTATGTCATCTGCCGTCAGGTGCACATCGAACTCCGCGGCGTAGGCCTTGATTTCGTCGGCGCGTATCAGGGCGGCAATTGAATTTTGCGCCGAGCCGCGCGACTGCCAGTACCCGCGATGAGCAATCACCAGCGGCTTGTCCTGCGCCGCCAGAGGCAAACATGTCAGGAGTGTCAGGAGTGTCAGGGCGGTCGTCCAGAAAGTTCCGTTTTTTAGTTCCGTCTTGAATTTTTCCAATAGTTTCGTAAAAGAATTTCTTTTCCTCATCAGGTAACGCTCCGCTTCGATGGCCGCCCGGCAACCGTTGGCCGCCGCCGTGACGGCCTGTCTGTAGACCGGGTCGGCCACGTCGCCGGCGGCAAACACGCCCGGCAACTCGGTACAGGGCGTACCCGGACGGGTGAGGATATAACCGTTCTCATCCGTTTTGAGCCAGGGCTTGAAGAGGCCGGACTCCGGCCGGTGGCCGATGGCCAGGAAAAAGCCGTCGATGGCAATATCCACCTTTTCTTCGTCCGGTTCGCCTTTGCGTTTCACCAGATGAGCGCCCTCGAGGCCCTTCCCGCCAAACAGTCCGAGGGTATTGTGTTCGAACAGGATTTGGATGTTCGGCGTTTGGAACACACGATCCTGCATCACTTTCGAAGCACGCAGGAACGGTTTGCGTACAATCAGGAAGACCTGCGAAGCCAGACGGGAAAGATAGAGCGCATCCTCGCAGGCGGTATCGCCGCCGCCGACGACGGCCACGTTTTTTTTACGGTAGAAAAAGCCGTCGCACGTGGCGCAGGCCGAGACGCCCCTCCCGGCATAGGTCTGTTCGTCGGGCAGGCCAAGGTACCTGGCCGATGCGCCGGTGGCGATAATCAACGTCTCCGTTTCCACCGTCAGCTGCCCGTCAATCGTTATTTTGTAAGGCACGCTCGACAAATCCGCACCGGTAGCGACGCCGGCACGCACATCCGTTCCGAAGCGGAGGGCCTGCTGTTTCATGTCCTCCATCATCTCCATGCCGGATACACCCTGCGGATAACCCGGGAAATTCTCTACATCCGTGGTGGCGGTCAACTGTCCGCCCGGTTGAATGCCTTCGTACAGTACGGGGGACAAGCCGGCACGCGAGGCGTAAATAGCCGCCGTGTAACCGGCCGGTCCCGACCCGATAATCAAACACTTTATTTTTTCCATATCAACTTATTTCTGTTTACAAATTTCACGAGAAAGTTAGTAGCAGGGATGAGGAAATAAATAAAGTCTAACAGTAATCATTTAAACCTGTCCGTCTTCTATTTCCTGTCCCAAACCACGAATCCCTAATCATTAATCATTAATCATTAACCATTAATCCCGTTCCCGTCAGTTTCCGGCATCCCGTCAGGGATGCATCGCCTGGTAGATAAACCGGTATAACCCTATATCGCATCCTGTGAAGGATGCATCCCTCATTAATCATCAACCATTAATCACGCGCAATGATAAAGGTGACGGTTCGGTGGCCTTTGTATTTTCCTTTTCCGTGGATGGTACATTCGGCATTACCGGGGTTGACGTTGTTTTTGTAGGTCACGTTGAAATCCTTACCCAGTTCGAGCCGAATCGTTCCGCCGGAAGTGACGTAGAGCACCTCGGGCAGAGGCGTACAGGGCCGTCCGGTGTAGGTCTGCTGTCCGATGGGAGCAGGCTCGGCGGTGGCAATGTTCAGCTTTGCGTGGTGAAACTCGCCGTTGAGATAGTCGATTTCGGGATTCAGGGCGCGAATCAGGGCGGCAAAGTCTTCCGAGAGGTTCAGGGCGGCGCCGGAATTGACCAGGGTGACGATGGGATGCCAGACGCCTTCGATGCCGCGGCGCACCTCGGGAAAATTCTTTTCGGGCTTGCCGAGCGTTTCCGCCTCGCGTTCCTCTATCAGGCTGACAAACTGGTGCAGTGCGCCTTCGATTTCCGGAATCCATGCGCTGATGCCGGCCGTAGCAGCGTCGGTCGCCAGGTCGCCGTTGAGATGCAGGAGGATGGCTTTCACGGCGCCGGCTTCCTGCAGATAGGGCTTTTGAGCTACATGACCGTAGCTTTTCAGCATGATATACACGTGTTCGGCAGCGGCAACCACGACCAGGTCGGCGCTGTAGCGTGCGGCATTCACCTGTGCCGCCATCCCGACCAGGGCGTGGTCGAGGGCATGGTCGGCATCGGCAATGGCGGCCGTCAGCGCACTTTTGCGATACCACTCTATGTTGGCTGTTTCCAGTGCAAACCAGCCGTTCAAATCCGTCTCGAGCGAGCCTAACGCCGTATGCACGGCTGCACCCGCCTTGGCGATTTCACTTGTAGCCCTGTCGAAAAACCGGTAATGAGCTTCGTTGGGCAATGACTTAAAAAATAAAGTTGCAAACTTAATCATCATCTCATATAGTTTAAAATGTTAATAAATGACAAATATCAATAGATACGGACGGAAGCCTTTCCGCGAAAGGCCGCACAGCCTCTTCACACGATTTAACCAAATCTCCGACGTAGTCGGTAGTTCTCCCAGAGGTTACGGCAAAACTACCGACATAGTCGGTAGTTTTGCCAGAGGTTACGGCGAAACTGCCGACATAGTCGGTAGTTCTCCCGGAGGTTACGGCAAAACTGCCCGCGGCGGAAATCAAATAAGCGAATAGCAGCGTGGCGGCCGGCAGCTCCGTGATAAGACGAAACAGAGCTGTCCCGTTCACCCGCTTCACAGGTTTAAAATGCGCGACCCTTATGGACAAACAGCGTATTTTTTCCATCTCAACCCCCGTTCCGTTATTTCGTTATTCCGTTATTCCTCACCTCAAGTCTACGATTTCCACATTCGGATAGTCGGCCTCGGGAAATGTAAATAACTTGTCCGGGAGGTCAAGTCCCGTCTGCATTTTGTCAATCCGGATCACACTCCGGAGTTTGTTTTTCATCGTCACGGTCATCCTCGCCGGCAACGAGGTCGCCCGGTCTAACTGCAATTCGACCGTTTCCACTTCCTGACCGCTGCTTTTGGCTACCAGCGAGACGTCGTCGGCCATTTTCCCCTCACCGACCGTGCTTTCGCCGATACAGGCCGGCTTGAAGTCTTTCTTCCAGGTGCGCAACAGCGTCATCGGATTGGTAAAAGGCAGTTCGTCGCCCGACGGACGGGTGATGTTCACTTCTTCCGTGCGCACCATGTAGGTCCACTGCGTCGAGCCGTCATACCACGTGCGTATGTCGGGTGTGACTAACACGAATTTGTCTGCTTTCATCCGAATCGTTCCTTCAAAACTTTCCGAGATCTGCCGGCTTTCGCCGTGAAGGTTCGCCGCGAACTGCACCGAAATCCCGCCGGCTTTTTCGTAGGCGGCTGCGGCTTTTTCGAGCAACGCCTCTGCTTTCTGTGCCGAAGCGAAACCGGCTGCCGCCAGCCAGCAGCACACGACTGGTATCCATTTCCGTTTCATTTCAATGTCGATAATTTAATGTCCAGTGTATATTGATCCGGGATTAAGACCTCCCGCGCCTTGCTGCCTTCGGCCGGCCCGACGATGCCGGCGCGTTCCAGCTGATCCATCAGGCGGCCGGCGCGATTGTAGCCGATGGAAAACTTGCGCTGAATCAACGAGGTCGAACCCTGTTGCTGGACGACGATCAAACGTGCAGCTTCTTCAAACATCGGGTCGCGATCGGACAGGTCCATGCCATTCGCCGCGCCGTCTCCGGCCTCCGCCGGCAGGCATTCCGGCAACTCGTAGGCGCTTTTGTATCCCGGCTGCTGGCCGATGAAGGAGGCGATGCTTTCCACCTCCGGCGTGTCGACAAAGGCGCATTGTACCCGCGTCATGTCGATGCTTCCGCCGGAGAAGAGCAGGTCGCCGCGCCCGATCAGCTTGTTGGCGCCCGGCTGGTCGAGGATCGTACGCGAATCGACCATCTGGGACACGCGGAAGGCAACGCGCGTTGGAAAGTTGGCCTTGATGTTTCCGGTGAGGATGCTGGTCGAGGGGCGCTGGGTGGCGATGATCATGTGAATACCGATCGCCCTGGCCTTTTGGGCAATCCGTGCGATCGGCATTTCGATTTCCTTGCCCGCCTGCATAATCAGGTCGCCAAATTCGTCGATCACCACCACGATGTAGGGCATGTAACGGTGTCCCTTTTCGGGATTCAGGCGGCGGTTGACGAACTTTTCGTTGTATTCCTTGACGTTGCGTACGTGGGCTTTGGTCAGCAGTTCGTAGCGGTCGTCCATCTCTTTGCAGAGCGAGTTCAGGGTGTTGATCACCCTGTCGCAGTCGGTGATGATGGCTTTCTCCTCGTCCGGCAGCTTGGCCAGGTAGTGACGTTCTATCTTGCTGTAGATACTGAATTCGACCATCTTGGGATCGACGAGCACCAGCTTCATTTCCGCCGGATGTTTCTTGTAGAGCAGCGAGGTAATGACGGCGTTCAGTCCGACCGACTTGCCCTGTCCCGTAGCGCCGGCCATCAGCAGGTGGGGCGCCTTGCAGAGGTCGAACATGAAAACGTCGTTCGTAATCGTGCGTCCCAGCGCGATCGGCAAATCGAACTTGCTTTCGTTAAACTTGCGTGAAGCAAGCAGCGGACGCATGGAAACGGTCTGCGCATCCTTGTTGGGCACTTCGATGCCGATGGTTCCCTTTCCGGGAATGGGCGCGATGATACGAATCCCCAGCGCCGCAAGCCGCATGGCGATATCGTCTTCCAAATTCTTGATTTTCCGGATGGCGATCCCGACGGCCGGTACGACTTCGTAAAGCGTCAGCGTCGGGCCTACGGTGGCGCTGATGGAGGCGATGTGGATGCCAAATTCTTCCAGTGTCTGCTTGATGCGTTTCTTGTTGTCGTTCTGTTCTTCGGGATTGAAGGCCTGCGTCTGGTCATATATTTTCAGTAAATCCAGGCTCGGGAACTGATAGTTCGACAGGTCCAGACGGGGATTGTATTCACCCAGTGCGGATTCGTTATACGGATCGTCGTCGTTGTCCGGCAGCAAGGGATGCGGCGGACGCGACGCGGCAGCGGGCTGAACCGGCGGCCGGACGTCTCCGGATGTCCCGTACGGTTCCCCGTCACCCTCGGGTCTGGTGACGATAAAGACTACGTCATCGTCCGAACCGGAGGGGGCAAACGGACGGTTTGCCGGAGGCGGCGGCAAAGGTTCTTCTTCTCCTTCTTCTTCGTCGTCGGTTTCCCGCTCATGCCTTTTTGTTCCGGCGGGTTTTGGCCATTTCAGTTTCGGCATCGGCAGCTTACACTCTTCAAGCCACGTAAACGAAAAGGCTTTCTGCAACGCGGGGATGACTTTTGTACTCAAACAGATGGCGATGATCAGAAAACTGACCATCAACAGGAGAATCACACCCGGTTTTCCGAAATTCCGGATCAACATTTCCGAGAGATAAAAACCCTGCTGTCCGCCCAGGAAAAGGAAGGAATCTTGACAGCTCCTCATGAAGACAAACGACAAAAACAGGGAACTCCACAACAGCATGGCCGTGCACAACAGGAAACGTTTAAGCAGGGAGAGCCGGCAGATGCCCATCCACTTCACCCCCAGCGAACCCACGTAAAACAGTATGAAAAAGGAAGGGATTCCGAACCATCGATTCATTAACAGATCTGCGATATAGGCGCCGCGGATACCCGCCCAGTTACTCACCTGCCGGTTGCCTGCGAGCAAATCCCTGACCGGGATATTCTCTACTGCGCTCTGATCGGCGCCGCCCGTAAAAAAGAACGAGAGTGATGCAATCCCCGTGTAAACGACCAGAAAACAGAGAATCAAACCTGCCAGGAAATGCACGCGCTCACCCGTTAAGAATGTGCCGAACCATTCCCACAAGTCATCCATACTGCTTCCCGAATGTTTCTTTTTCGTCGATTTCTTTGCCATATCTGTTTTTACGGAACACCCAAATTGCGTGCAAAGATAAAGATTATAATCTAATAAATCAATAAACGAAGAGGGATGGGTGCATCTCAAATCGTCGTATGTGTGTCATTTATACTGCGCGCGGTATCGTTTTGTGCATAAAGGGGCAGTTAGTAGCTGGTAGTTAGTAGTAAGTAGCGGGCGGTTGGCAGAAAAGCGGCCGTTGGAAGGAAAGGCGTAAACGTGAGGGTTTGAGCGGACAGCTTCGTCGTATCACAGAACTGCCGGCTAGTATTCTACCAGCTACTAACTACCTGTTTTCTTTGCAGTAAACCGCCGGTGAATTTTACGATTTTTGTTATTTCTGTCTGTCTGACAAGCCAAAACTTCTTCCTGCATTTCTTCCTTTGTAGCGATATCTCCGCTTCAACATGGAGTGTTTAAACTGTGCAATTCTATCGCCTGTCCATACGTGTAACGAGGCGTAAACAGATTTGTGGAAAAACCATAATATGCGTACCTTTGCAGGCAATTTGCAGGCATGTTCAAACAAACGGAATGCGGGCAGATAAAAAGACGTTTCAAATACTCAATAAATAATCGATAGAACAATGAAAACAAAAGCAGTGAGATTGTATGGCAGGAATGACCTCCGGTTGGAGACATTTGATTTGCCGGCAATCGGAAAAGACGGGATTCTTGCGAAAGTGGTGTGCGACAGTATTTGCATGTCGTCGTACAAGGCGACGCACGAAGCGGATATCCATAAACGTGTACCGCGCGACGTACATCGGAACCCCGTCATGATCGGCCACGAATTTGCGGGTGAAATCGTCGAAGTGGGCAGTCAATGGAGTCATGCCTTCAAGGCGGGCGACAAGTTCTCCATCCAGCCGGCGCTGAACGATCCGGACGGCCCTGTCGGCCTCCTGAGTGCACCGGGCTATTCCTACCGGTATATCGGCGGCGACGCGACGTATGTCATTATTCCGAATGCCGTGATGGCCAACGGATGCCTGCTACACTATACGGGCGCCGGTTATTATCCGGCCTCTCTCTCCGAACCGCTGTCATGTGTGATCGGCGCCATGCACGCAAATTACCACACAACACCGGGGTCGTATCGTCACCGGATGGAAATCAGGGACGGCGGCAATATGGCCATTCTGGCCGGCGTCGGCCCGATGGGACTGGCGGCCATCAACTATGCCATCCACCGCACCGACCGCAAACCCCGGCTGATCGTCGTGACTGACATTGACCGGGCACGCCTCGACCGTGCGGCCTTGCTTTACAGTCCCGCCGAAGCTGCCCGCAACGGCATTGAATTGCGCTATGTTCATACCGGCGGGATGGCCGACCCCGTCGACGAACTGAAAGCGCTGGCCGGCGGAAAAGGCTATGACGACGTGTTTGTCTTTGCTCCTGTGGCGGCCATCGTCGAACAGGCTGATGCACTGCTGGCTTTCGACGGCTGTCTCAATTTCTTTGCCGGTCCTTCCAAAACGGATTTCAGCGCGTCATTTAACTTCTACAATGTGCATTATGCCTGTACGCACGTGGTGGGTACAAGCGGCGGAAACACGGACGACATGAAGGAAGCGCTGGCTATGATGGGACAGGGACTGGATCCGGCCGGTCTGGTGACGCACATCGGCGGCCTGGACGCCGTCATCGACACGACGGTGAACCTGCCTTCCATTCCCGGAGGAAAAAAACTGATATATACGCATATCAGCCTTCCGCTGACGCCCATTGCCGAATTTGAAACGCGCGGGAAAACAAATCCCGTGTTTGCGGAACTGCACCGGTTGTGCGAACGCCATCACGGCCTCTGGAATGTCGAAGCGGAAACGTATCTGCTGGCGCACGCGGATGCCGTCTGAAAAAATCGGGAGGAGCGTGCGGAACGGCATCATCCCTCCTCCCGCATACAATTTGTCAAACATCATAACAAGAAATCGAATATGAAACAATTGGATACAAAATTAATGCATCCGGCCGACCAGATCAGGGTAGTTATCAGCCGGATCTACCGGAGCGGCATGACGACGACTTCGGGCGGAAACATCTCTATCAAGGATGAAAACGGCGACATCTGGATCACGCCGGCAGCTATTGACAAGGGGTCGCTGACAACGAAAGACATTGTCTGTGTCAAGGCCGACGGCACCGTTGTCGGATCTCACCGTCCCTCGTCGGAATTTCCTTTCCACAAGGCGATATATGAAATACGTCCGCAGATGAAGGCCGTCATTCATGCACATCCGCCGGCGCTGGTCTCGTTCAGCATCACCAAGCAAATCCCGAACACGAACATCATCCCGCAGGCGAGAAGTATCTGCGGAAGGATCGGATTTGCGCCGTATGACGTACCCGGCAGCCACAATCTGGGCGACAAGATCGCCGGCGAGTTTGCACAACATCAGGACTACAAGGCCGTCATCATGGAAAATCACGGCGTCGTGCTCAGCGGCGAAGACATAATGGATGCATATCAGCGGTTCGAGACGCTGGAGTTTTGCGCCCGTACGCTGATCAACGCCAAGATCCTGGGTGAACCGACGTACCTGACCGACCGGCAAATCGAACAGCACGAGCACGCGATTCCGACGGATTTTCCGTATTTCATGGGCGTCACCTATCCCTCGGACGAGCGTGCCATCCGCAACGAGATTGTGACCATCGTCCGTCGCGCCTGCGACCAGGACTTGATGATCAGTTCCTACGGGACGGTTTCGGTGCGCTGGCGGGGCAATGATTTCCTGATTACGCCTCCGGGCGTTCCCCGCTGGGACATCGAGCCGCATAATATCGTGCAAATCAAGAACGGAATGGTAGAAGCCGGTAAGATACCCAGCCGTTCGGTAGCACTGCATCAGGCGATTTACCAGGCCAATCCTAAAATTAATTCTATCATCCTGACGCAACCGCCGCATCTGATGGGCTTCTGTACGTCGGGTGTAAAAATCAACGTGCGCACCATTCCGGAGAGCTGGATCTTCCTGAAAGACATCCCGACGGTTCAGTTTGCCATGCAATACGAGCATAATACGGAGATTGCCGAAATGCTGAAAACCATCCCGGCCATTCTGCTGGCGAATGATTCGTTCATCGTGACGGGCGACGGCCTGCTGCAAACGTTCGACCGGCTGGAAGTGGCCGAGTTCAGCGCCAAATCGCTGATTATGGCGAAAGCGATCGGTGAGTTAAGCCCGATTTCGGACGAAGAAGTGGAAGATTTGCGCGTCGCATTTCGTGTAGAATAAGGCAGGATGCTGTTGTTGCGAAGCATGTCCGACGCGCCGTCGCAGAATGGTGCGCTGGAGTGCCGTTTCCTGTCGGAACAGCCCGTCGCGCCGGACATCCTGCTGTTTTACATCAACCGTCCGTCGGTTATTGTGGGACGAAACCAACGGATTGAAGCGGAAGTGGATACCGCCTACTGTCGGGAACAGGGCATTGAGGTGTTCCGGCGGGTTTCGGGCGGCGGAACGGTCTATCAGGATTACGGGAACATCAATTATGCGTTCATCTGCGGAAAAACGGACGTTTCTTTCCTGGATATGGATTTTACGGCGCCGATCAGGCGTGCATTACGCACGTTCGGTATCACGGCTATTGTCGGCCAACGAAAGGAACTGCTGGCGGACGGGCGAAAAATCTCCGGCACGGCCTCCCACATCACACGCAACCGGATACTTTTTCACGGGACGCTGCTGCACCGTACCGACCTCTGCCGGATGTTCCGCGCCCTGCAAGGCGACTCAACCCTGCGGGGAGGGCGTATCGCCTCCGTCCCCGGTCCGGTCGTCAATCTCTCCGACCTGACCGGCGGTTCCGAATCAACAACTGCATTTCTGGGAAAGCTCCTCCTGTTTTTTGAAGACGGTTATGGCGTGAAAACGATCTGCCTGTAAGTGACAACACGGAGACACCCTTAGTTCACCTCTCCGGCCTGTTAATTCCTTGCTCTCTTACAACGAGAAACTGAAATTAACATTGCCTTTTTCCTTTTGCAAACTAAGGGTGCCTCCGTGGTTGTTACAGAAGCGGCTTATTCAATAGCCGTATCGTTGCGGAAGTCGAAGAAGGTTCTGCGCATCAGGTCAGCCAGCGTCAATTGGTAGCTGATGTAAGCGCCCAGGTGGGAAGTGTAGGCCGTGTTCAGGCGATTGCGTTCCAGCGCCAGCGACTGGCTGTCGATGTCGCCGTCGGAGAAACGTTTAAGCGTGATCTCAAAACTCTTCTCGGCCACGGCCACGTTTTTCTCCAGTAACTGCAGGCGTTTCAGATTGCTGCTGACACTGGCGGCCAGGTTACGGACTTCCGTTTCGATTTCGCGTTCCATTTGCGTCCGGCTGAAAGAGTACTGCGTGAGACGTGCCTGGGCAGCGCGTACCAGTGCACGGTTTTCGCCCCAGTCAAAAATGGGAATCGAAATGGTGAAACCCACGCCGTAATTGTAGGGACGGTTCATGAAGTCCGTATAAGAGTTTCCGATGGAATTGAATATGGCTGTCGTGGTACTGGGAGAGGCCACGCCTACTTTTTCAAAATAAGCCTCAATGTTGCCCCGAACCATCCCGTTCGCCCGCTGTCGCTTGATGTCGAGCTTCTGCATCTCGATTTGAATTTCCTGTTCGCGGATTTCCAGCCGGTTTTCCAGCGCCAGTTGGACGGCCTTCTCCGGATCTACCACAATGATCTTGTATTCCAGATTGCCGTTCAGGACAATACTGTCATCCAGATAGATGCCGAGCAGTTCCTTGAACGAGTTGATGGACGACGTCTGTGCCAGCAGCGCCATGTCGTAATTACTCTGGGCGTCGGCCAGGTCTACTTCCATTTGCAGGGCGTCCACCTCGCGCAGAAGACCCGCCTCGTACTTGTTTTTTGAAATTTCATACGCTTCGGTCTGCCTCTCCAGGTCTAACCGGGCAATTTCCGCCCTTTTCTGCAGCGAAAGCAAATTATAATAGGCATTGCTCACGTCGTACACCAGATTCAATTCCTCTCTTTTCAGTACTTTACTGGAACGCTCGTAGGCCAGTTGCGCGTTTCTGAGCGTTGACTTGATAGCGTTATATCCATACAGGGCATCCAGCGGTTGCCTGAAGCCCAGCCGTGTGTTGAGATTCGACGAACGGTTGCCGGTGTAGTAATCCTTGTAACTCGACAGACCCGTTTGTATGAATATGTTACCGTCCGTCGGCAGCGGCTGGTTGATGGTCAGGCCGCTTGAATAAGTCAATTCTTTGACCGAAAAGAAAATGCCCGTGCTGTCGGCTTTCTGCCGCACGGTTTCGGCATAATTGGGCAGGGACAGGTTCAGGTTGATATGGGTTTTCAGGCGGCTGGTGGCCGATTGAAGGTTGTATTCGGCGATCTTGAGTTCCTGCATCAGGGTTAACATGCGATAACTCTTTTCCTTGGCGATTTCGAGACTTTGTTCCAGTGTCAGATAATATGTTTCGGATTTCAAAGCCGGCAAACCGCTAATGGCCAGCATCCAGAAGGCAAACAGTATTTTTTTCATCTCCAGTCATTTTATTGAGTAAGTATTTTATTTCTGTTCGGACGGTCGGAATGAATCATTCCGTCCCTGAGGTAAATATTCCGGTCGGCATAGTTGGCAATGTCCTGTTCGTGAGTAATCAGGATGATGGTATTCCCTTCCTGATGCAATTCGCGGAACAGTTCCATGATGTCTTCACCCGTTTTCGAGTCGAGAGCACCCGTCGGTTCGTCGGCCAGCAGGATGCCGGGATGGGTCACCAGTGCGCGTGCAATGGCCACCCGTTGCCGCTGTCCGCCGCTCAGTTCGCTGGGCTTGTGAGTGATGCGATTGGACAGATTGACCCGTTCCAGCGCCGTCAATGCCCGCTCTTTCCGTTCGTGACCGGACATGCCTGCATAAATCAGCGGCAGTTCCACGTTTTGGAGCGCGGTCAGGCGGGGCAGCAGGTTGAAATTCTGAAACACGAAACCGATTTCCCTGTTCCGCATCGCCGACAGCGCGTCGTCGTCCAGCGTGCTCACATCCGTCCGGTTGAAGTAATAATGACCTTCCGAAGGCGTGTCCAGACACCCCAGGATATTCATCAGCGTGGACTTCCCCGAACCGGAAGGCCCCATGATGGCTACATATTCATTCCTGTCAATCGTGAGATTAATATCCTTCAGGGCAGGAATTTCTATTTCTCCGATGCTATAGTTCTTTGTCAAATGAACAATCTCAATCAGCATAATCCTTTTTTTAGGTGTAAGTTATTCGTATCGAATCGAATCGACCGGTTTCAGGTTAGCCGCATTCTTGGCCGGAAGATAGCCGAAACTGATCCCGACAATCACGGAAAAGGCAAAGGCAATCAGGATGGAATAGAGTCGGATATAGGTACTCACATCCGTGAAGAGCGAGACCGTCAGCGAAAGACTGACGCCCACCAGGACGCCTATGATGCCTCCGGTGATACTGATAGCCACCGCTTCGGAAACAAACTGGCTCATGATGTCGGCCTTCCGTGCGCCGATCGCCCGGCGGATACCGATTTCGCGGGTACGTTCCATGACCGTTGCCAGCATGATATTCATGATGCCTATACCTCCTACAATCAGGGATATGGCGGCAATAGCGCCCAGCAGGAAATTATAAATCTGCCGTTCCTTTTCTTCCTGTTTGAGCAGTTCGAAAGGAATGATGATGCTGTAATCTTCGTTATTGAAATGATGCCTTTTCAATATTTCGTGAATCAGTCTGGAGACTTCCACCAGCCGTCCCGAGTTTTCCACCTGGACGGTGATTTGCTGTATCTGGCTCGAAAGGACATTCTCGCGGCTGAACCGTCCCAGAAAAGTGGACAAAGGCACGTATACATCCGTATTCAAGTCGCGGGCAGCCAGTTCGCCGACCGTTTCGGTAAACAGCGTTTTCGATTCGAGCACGCCCACCACTTCCAGCCACTGGTCTTCGATTTTTATCATTTTCCCGACCGGGTCTTCTTTCGGGTACAGGGACGCGGCGACCCCGGCTCCCAGTACGCATACTTTGGCGCGATATTCGTCATGTTCCTCCGTGATAAATTCCCCGTTGCGCAAACGGTAATTCATCATGGACAGGAAGTCGGGCGTAATTCCGATGACCGTCGACTTGACCGATTTGTCGGCATATTTGACATCGGTACTGATTTCCGCCTGCGAGGCCATGCGTACGATGCCGGGGACGATTTCCCCGAGGACGCCGGCATCCCGGATGGACAACCCTTGCGAGAATTTGGCGCGGACTTCTTCCAGTTCCGCATCGGTCATCTTTTTTTCGCGAACGATGATATTGTTTACGCCCAGGTCCTGATATTTGGCGATGGCCTCGCGTTTGGCGCCTTCGCCGATCGACAGCATGGCTATCACGGACGCCACGCCGAAAATGATTCCCAGCATGGTCAGGAAGGAACGGAACTTGTGATCGGCCAACCCCCGGATGGCCAGACGGATGTTTTCTTCAACTTGCATAATCAATCATTTAAATATTCGCAACGGACCGTCATCCCGGGTTTCAGGCGCAAGTCGGACTTCAACATCCTGACCTCTACATCGAAAACCTTTTGACGCGATTTCTTGTTGTTGTCTCTCAAGTGACACAATTTGCCGATATAGCTTATCTCCCCGTCGAAAACGATCTCCGGCAAAGCATCTAAACGAACGGCCACCTTCTGTCCCAGCCGTATGTTCAGGAAGTCATTTTCGTTGATGTACGTATTTATTTTCATCCAGGCCAGTTCGGGCACGTTGGCCAAGTTATTGCCCGTATAAATATTATCGCCGACCTTGACCAGCGTTCCCGTCCGCCAGTTACGGGCGATTTGGAAAACGCCGGCAATGGGCGAACGTAGCGTCAGCGCCGGCAAAATCGCGTAAGCGTTCCGGATTTCGGTTTCGACCTGCTGCACCTTTATTTCCTGTATTTTCAGTTGATTTTCGTGAATGATTTTAGTCAGGTCCAGCCTTTTTTCTTCCTTGCGAAGCGTGATTTGAGCTTGCTGAAATTCCAGTTCCTTGATGCGGCGCAGACGCTCGGTCTCGAAACGGGAAGATTCCAGTTCGATTTTCTTCAGGTTGAAGGACGAAGTTTCATTCTTTATATTGCTTGTCAATTCGTTGATCCGGTTACTGTGGTCTACGCGCAGTTTTTCCAGATTCGCCAGTTCCGTTTCCAGCGAGCTTTCGCGCTCGATGATGAAGCGTTTGACTTCCGTAGGGTCGAGCTGGATAATCGAATCGCCCACGTTGACGATCGCCCCGTGCTCCAGAATACCGATCACGCGCATTTCGTACCAGTATCGCCCGAAACGCGGCAACACGAACGAACGGGTATTAATGGCGGCCAGTTCGCCGGTTTCCACCAGGTTTTTCCGCTCCTCCGCTTTTTTCGCTTCTTCGCTTTCCCGATCACCACAAGCGACCATCAGACAGGCAACGATAAACGACAAACAGCGGATCAGGCGTGAGCGGCAAGGAGGGATGTGAATTTGTCTCATGGCATTACTCTTTGGGGGCGCTTTCCTGTTTCTTTTCTTCTTCTTCCTTGAGGAAAGGATCGATCAGGGCGACCTTGTCTTTTTCATCCAGTCCGGAGGTGATCACCATGAAATCGGAATTGACGACGCCCCGTTCGATTTCGGTTTTGTCGAATCCGCTGCCCGTTTTTTTGTAGACAAAATACTTGTCACCTTCCTGATGAACGGCCTCCAGCGGTACATACAGCACGTCGTCGATCCGGTCGATGAGAATCCGGCAACTGACCGTCAGGCCGGGAAGCAGGTTCGCATGAGTCCCGTCTATCAATATTTCCACCGGAAAGACTTTCTGCTTGGACGACTCATCCTTGTTTACAGCCAGGTTGGCCACCGTGCTCACCGTCCCCGAAAAGACGCTGTCGGAAAAGGCGTCCGGCTTGATTTCCACCTTCAAGTCCCGGCTGATTTTGGCAATGTCTACCTCATTGATTTTTACGGTTGCCTTCATCGAAGACAAATCCGGCAACTGGATGACCGGGAATCCCGACCAGCACTGGTCGCCCACCTGAAACTTGTTTCCGCTGTTCCAGCTGCGGGCGATGATGGCAATGCCGGGCGACGGCGTCACGACAAACATTTTGCTCAGCGTTTCATTGGCTTCGTTCAAACGCGCCCGGTCCTGTTCGATCGCCAGGTTCTTCTGTTTGATTTCTTCCTTCTGGATTTTGATACGGTTCTCGATTTGTTCCCTGGCCTTGTCCAGGGCGATGCCGGCCTTGTCCAAATTCAACTGGATTTCCTTTTTCTTCACTTCCGATTCATACTCGGCCGATTCAAAGCGAATGGCGGAAATTTCACGCGACAGACGCGCCACCTCATAATCGGCATTCAGTTCCTCCAGGTCGGACTGATGCTGGGCGTTCATCTGTTCCAGTTCCGCCAGGCTGATTTCCAGGCGTCCTTCGGCTTCGACGATGCCTTTCTGGACTTCCGAGGGGTCGAAGACGATCAGCGTGTCGCCGGCGTTTACTTCCTGTCCGTCTTTGACTAATTGCGTGATTTTCAAATTTCCGTAACGCCACGAAATCGTCGGCGACGAGATATTAATCGAACGAACCGCTTCGATTTCCCCTTCTTCGTAAAGGTCGATGTAAAAAACGCCCCGCGTCACTGTCGCCAGCGGTATTTCGCCGGTATCTTTCCGGTCGCACGAACCGAAGAGGAACAGAAAACAGATAGCAGGGATGTAACAGTCAAGTATTCGTTTCATTATGATTTTATTAAGATATTTCATTGGAAAGGGAATCGGCCGGCGTGTTTCGGGTTGAATCGGCCGGCAGGAGGAGCAGTCGTTTCCGCAGAGACGACGACGGGGGTTTCATCAGGGAAATCTCTTCGCCGCCCTGCAGGCCGGAGGTGATCACGGCTTCTTTGGGCGATGAAAGGCCGATCTGCACTTGCTGCATGTCAAATTTCCTTCCCCGTTTGACGTAGACCACCCGGATCGAGTCTTCGTCAAAAATCGCAACCTGCGGGACGGCCAGCGTGTCTTTCAAGAGCTTCAGCAGGATGCGGCAGCTCGCCGTATAGCCCGGGTCGGGCATGGTTTGGGCGCTGTCTATCGAGGCTTCTATATCAAAAAACTTCACCTTGGACGGCTTCGAATTATTGTCCCCCACCACGAGAAACGGCAGCCGTTCCTGTCCGACCGGCGACTTCTTTTGTATTTTCCCGTAAGCCCCGTTGTCCGGCATGGCGTCGAAGGTATACGTCACCGAATCCCCTACATTAATATACCTGTAATCAGCTTCGGGCGCCTGAATGATGACCTTCATCCCCGCAAATTCGGGCAGGTTGACCAGGGGCATCAGGTGCCACACCCGATCGCCCACCTGGAGTTTCTTTCCCGTCACCCAATTCGTTACCCGGACGGCCAATCCGTCTTTAGGCGCTTTGATGCTCAAGGCTTCCAGTTGATCTTTGGCCGTTTGCAGCCTGTTGGCCAACTGCCGCACCTTCAATTCCTGCATTTTGATTTCCGATTCCCGGATGACATCGAGCGCTTTCAATTTCTTTTCAAAACGGTTTTTCTGAATGGTCACCTGCTGCAATTCCAGTTCCTTAATCTTCACCTGATTCGGCGGCGCATATTTCAATTGCAGGGAGTCCAGCCGGGCAATCTGCGTTTCGGCCTCATTGGTTTTGACTTCCGCTTCGAGCAGGGTATATCGTAAAGCCAGGTCAGCCTGCGCCTTGGTCAGATCCACCTGTGCAATTTCATAATCGGCTTTCAGCTGGTCGTACCGGGTTTGCAGTTCGGCCACTTCCACGATACACACCACCTCGCCCTCCTTCACATACGTCCCGTCTTCGACCAGAAAGCCGACCGTTCCTTCGATGTAGGGCGGGCAGTTGGCCGTTGTCGAGCGAAGCGGCTCCACATAGCCGTCAATGGTCAGCGTATTTTCAAAATCTCCCCGCTCAACGGTATACGTCATGACAGCTCCCTTTTCCCCGGAAGTACAGGAAAACAGCATGATAAATACAGGAAGAATGAAAATATCCGATTTCATTACGATATTGATTATTTATTATGCCGGCAAATTAAAGCAATAATTTTCAGGTTCGGACGAACTTTGTGCTTTTTACAGTTATTTATGTTTCCATAACGGGAAGGCGGTGTTAATGATGAATGATTATGCTGTGCGTATAGTTTTGTGCATAAAGGGGTAGTTAGTAATGCGAATTAAGGGTAGCATTAAAAAACCAGGAAAATAAAAGGGGCAGCAATCCGTCCAAAAATAAAGGTCAGCAGTCCTTTGGACGACCTGACTTTCGCGGCTCTCTGTATGTCCGTTTTCTCAATCAGCCGGTTGAACAGGGATTCAACAGGCTGTCTGACAGAAGAAACGGCAGCGGAATAGAGGTTTGCCCAGGCCCTGTTTCGCTGTTTCTCCCATTCACTCTCTCCCGGGATACTTTTGACCGGTGTCAGCATTTCAATCCGGTTGGAAGCGGCCATGAGTTTCCAGCAGTCCCTGTCTCCAAAGAAAGAGGTATCGTAAAAAGAATCGCCGATGCTTTTGAGCAGGGTAAGGTCATTGACGGATGCTTCGGTAAGGATCAAACGGGCGGGAAAAGGCAGGTGTCCCCGGCGTCTGTAACCGGCAGCATGAAGTTTGAGACCGTAATAATACATGTCTCTGGTCGAACAGTAGCCTTTGGTTACCATTTCTCCCGCTACTTTGGGCCTGCGTTTTCCCGAACAGGTAATAACCGGCATCGAATCCACAAGCGTAATCCCCGTATCGCAGGCTTCGGGCTGAAAATCGGTCAAAACAGATTCCGCCAGTAACCTGAGGGCTTCATTCAGGCGGTTCATTCTGTTTACAAAAGCTACATAAGAGGGAAGCCGGGGAAACCATGAACGAAGATATAGACTTGCGAATCCGTAAATATCCTTCACCCGGAAACGGCGTTCCACACTCATGCAGTAAAGGTAAATGCAGACCGCTTCCTGATCGGTAAAGGCTGGAGGGTTATTGTTGCTGAACCGCTGGCAGCAGTACTGTAATTTTTCTTCCCACTGTTCGCATACGTAACAGTATATTTTCACTAACTTTGTCATATTATCCGTGAGGGTCATCTTTAGAGTAATTTTTTCGATGTGATTATGCCTCCAAGTTAGTGACTTTCACTGATATATCCAAACAAATACAGGACTTTTTTTATCGATTTACTGCTGTTTTTTACCCTTAATTCGCATTACTAACTACTATCTACTAACTACCTGTTTTTGCACAAAACTATACCGCGTGCAGTATAATTCCTTTTGAGTATAATAAGGCGTAAGAGGAGCTTCTGCCTACCCGTCTCAGTACATTGACACGCGCTAACCCAGTAACAAAAAGGCGACTTACAAATGTACCGCGAATCGCCTCGATCACAGGAAGATACGGAACCGGATGACGTCCATGCCTAATGGACATTTGGGATCATTTCAAACCTGTGAGCTCTGCGAACGGTGAGCTGTGTGAAGAATAACGCCGCAGGAACGGAAAAATCCGAACCTGCGGCGTTTTGCTCAAGGATGGGAAATCGCTGTCAGTACTCGGCTTCTCTGCCTGCTACAAGACCCCATCCGGGATTCTGGTAAAGGGGCGACTTGGATAGGTCGCCATCGGGAGTTAAATCCATGAAACGCTGAATACCTATCGGATACAGATACCATGCCATTTTCCAGTGGAAGCCGTTATACAGCGTGTTTGACGCATAGATCTGATACGGGCGAAGGTATTGACTGTTTGCAGGGTCGGATACGGTTGCGTCGGCTGTACCGTAACGCAGTTCGGCATATAAAGCCGGAGTTTCCGTGCGAGCCTGTTCGTACAAATCTTTCATCGGCCCCCAGATCTTAAATCCTTCAATATGATAGGGCGTGTTTATCATCCCGTCTAAAGAGCTCCAACGGCAGATATCGTATTTGCGCAGGTCTTCGCCCCACATCTCGCTGTTGCGTTCGCGGCGGATGTTAACCCACATCGCATTCAATAAGTCACTAAAACTCTCGTAATCACCAAAATGCTTTTAAGAAAAATCCGATTTGTGCACTACAAATTTCCGATTTGTTATTCTTTGGCATCATAGCTCTACCTTTCAAAATTTGTCGGCAAAGGAATGAAAACGGAAAATCATTGTCAATACCCCCTGTGCACTACAAATGAAATTTCTGTCGGAAATGGCAGTTTTTCAGGCAG
>JAITAY010000097.1 GCA_031283915.1 Tannerella sp. | reverse complement strand
CCGCCTCGACTGTGTTTGACAGCGTATGCCTTGCTCAACGATTCAACCATTATTGCAAATGTAACGGGTTTTACACCTGTTAAGCGACGAAATTCTTCCGGTTTATAACTCTTGACAGTTTCGTATTTCATGATGAAATGTTACATCGATTATTTCAGTTTCGCAAGAAGTCTATTGTATAACCTAAAAAAAGAGCGCCTCAAAAAAAGAGTTAACCCTTTCTGCACGGGATAGATTGGGATTCGATTTTTTTTGTAACTTAGCGTCGTCATACTAACAATTTATCTTACGAATGATGAAAACGATGTATTTATTCTGGACAGGGATGATATTCGTGCTGGCGGCCACGATACAAATCTCATGCTCATCGTCCAGGACAGCCGCTAAAAGCGAACAGGCACAGGCGGTAAAACAGCAAATTGAAAGCCGCCATTACAAAATTTCGGTCAACCGGATGCTGCCCATGAAAGGCCCTTCGCAGCATTTGACATCAAGCTATTCATTGACCATCCGGGGCGATACGGTTATTTCATACCTGCCCTATTTCGGTCAGGCATACAACATACCGTATGGCGGGGGGAAAGGATTGATTTTCGAGTCGGCCATCACCGTATATTCCCTTTCATTTGATGCAAAGGGAACCGCTCAGATTTCCTTCCAGACACGCTCGGAAAATGATGTGCTTCTGTACCGAATAGAAATCTACGCCAATGGATCGTCCAGCATCCGCGTGACGTCGAACAACCGGCAAGCCATCAGTTTCTACGGCATACTGGAACCGGAAGAAGCGTCTCCTACGGTAATGATTTGACGCGGACGGGCAGGGGGTAACGGGAGAAAAGAGAGATTGGTCCGTTTGGAGGTTGTCGGTCTGTTTTTTCTCCAGTGCCTCAACCCCCAAACACTGTTTTTATTTTGCACTGATAAAATATTCTTGTAATTTTGTCAGGCAGATTGGAAAATTACCGGCATTATGACAGGAACGAAAGATATACAGCAGGTCAAACAACGTTTTGGGATTATAGGAAATCATCCCGGACTGAACAGGGCGATTGATGTCGCCCTCCAGGTTGCATCCACCGACCTGTCCGTACTTATTACGGGCGAAAGTGGCGTGGGGAAAGAGGTTTTTCCCCAAATCATCCATCAGAACAGTTTACGCAAACACGGCCCGTACATTGCGGTCAATTGCGGCGCCATTCCGGAAGGAACGATCGACTCCGAACTGTTTGGACACGAGAAAGGTTCGTTTACGGGAGCGCTGGCCGACCGGAAGGGATATTTCGAAGGGGCCGACGGGGGCACGATTTTTTTGGACGAGGCAGGCGAATTGCCCCTCCCGACGCAGGCACGCCTGCTCCGCGTACTGGAAAGCGGCGAATTTATCAAAGTCGGCTCGTCCAAAGTACAGAAGACCAACGTGCGGATTGTGGCGGCCACCAACGTGAACCTGCGCGAAGCCGTCATGCGCCGCAAGTTCCGCGAAGACCTTTATTACCGCCTCAGTACGGTACCGATCGAGATTCCGCCCTTGCGCGAACGCTCGGATGACGTGTTACTGCTGTTCCGCAAATTTGCGAGCGACTGCGCGGAAAAATATCACATGCCGGCAATTCATCTGGACGACGACGCCCGGAGGTTGCTGGTCAGCTACCGCTGGCCGGGAAATGTACGGGAACTGAAAAACGTGACCGAACGGGTTTCTGTGATCGAGCGCGACCGCACCATCACCGTCGAAGAATTGCGAATGTATCTTCCCAACCTGGAAATGGAAAAACTGCCAGCCCTGATAAACCGGGAAAACGAACAGAAGATGTTCAACAACGAACGGGAAATACTTTATCAGGTACTTTTTGACATGAAAAAAGACATGAACGACCTGAAAAAACTGGTGCATGAAATCATGAACGGCAATACCGTACCGTCGCCCGTTGCAATGAATGAGGAAAGCGATGAATATTTACATCCGTTCCGGTCGAGGTCGACCATTCAGGAGATCGAAACAGTCGAGGAATCGCTGGCGCTGGACGATGCGGAAAAAGAACTGATACGCAAGGCACTGGAAAAGCATAACGGACGCCGGAAAAATGCTGCCGCCGAACTCAAAATTTCGGAGCGCACGCTCTACCGGAAAATCAAGGAATATGGGTTGGACTGAATCACGGAGAAACAAATCGGGACTGGCTGTCGTGCTGCTGCTTGCCGCGCTGGTTTCCTGCTCCATATCGTATAAATTTAACGGGGCATCTATTGACTATACGCTCGTGAAGTCCATTTCCATCAGCGATTTCCCGAATATGGCGCCGCTGGTTTATCCGCCGCTGGCGCAACGGTTCACGGACGAACTGAAAGACAAATACATCCGCCAAACGCGCTTGCAGGTGTTGCGTGAAAACGGAACGCTGGACTTGGAAGGCGAAATCACGACGTACGAACTCACACCCCAGGCCGTCAAGGAAGATGCCTATGCCTCCATGACCCGCCTGACCATTACCGTCCGGGTGCGTTATGCAAACCGCGCCAATCCGGAGGAAGATTTCGAGCAGAACTTTTCGGCTTACCGGGAATTTTCCAACACCAATACGATTGACCAGGTTCAGGACGACCTTTGCGCCGAAATCGTGAAGGAACTGGTTGATTTGATTTATAATGCAACCGTAGCTTCCTGGTGAGTATGACTTGTGCGGAATTATACCGGTGGATGGAGAATCCGGCACTGCTTTCGGAAAAGACATTGCCCGGCCTGAAGCAGTTGACGGAAAATTTCCCCTATTTCCCCGCCGCCCGGATGCTTTATCTGAAAAATCTGGCGCTGACGGAAGACCCCCGTTTGAAAACGGACTTGCACAAGATGGCCATCCATGTCCCGGACAGGCAGAAACTGTTTCTGCTGCTCGAAGGCGACCGGCACAAGCGTCCGCCCGTGCCGGAACCGGAAACGAAAGGGACAGACCGGCCGTTTGATCTGGTCGATAAATTCCTGTTAGAGAAGGGGTATGCGGAAGACCCTACCTCCGGCATGACGGCATTTGCACCCGCCTCCACCGCCGACTATACCTACTGGCTCTTGACCGAAAATCCGCAGACGGATAACACAGAAACCAAACTGCATCACCAGGATTTGATTGATTCGTTTCTTGAAAACGAGGACATTCGTTTGAGGCGCCGTCCGGTCGCCGAACCTGCTGCAACAGCCGGAAACGCAGAAAATGAACCAAATTTAACGGCCTCGAAAACGCCGGAAAATGCTTCGCCAAGAACATCCTATGTCACTGAAACATTGGCATATGTATACATAAGGCAGAAACGTTATGAAAAGGCATTGGAAATAATTAAAAGTTTAAGTTTGAAATATCCGGAAAAAAGCACTTACTTTGCAAGCCAAATTCGATTTCTTGAAAAATTGATTATTTATACTAAGTCATAAAATATGTACGTATTCTTTTCTATTTTGATTTTGATAGCATCAATATTTTTAATATTGATTGTTCTGGTACAAAATTCCAAAGGAGGCGGTTTAGCTTCCGGTTTTTCATCTTCGAACCAGTATATGGGAGTTCGCAAGACAACTGATTTTCTGGAGAAAGCGACATGGGGATTGGCAGGAGGAGTTGCTTTCTTGTGCATTGTCATTACCTCGGTACTGCCCCGCCACGAGAGCAGCCCCCAGTCCCCTGAGTCTGAAATTCAGCAGCAGTTGAAAGACGCTGTGACGGTAGATCCGAATTTGTTGAATAATCCCAACTTCGGAACGGCTCAACCGGATGCTGTACCGGCCGAAAATAATGATCAATAGATGAGTTGTGAGCTGTGAATAATTCTCATCTTCCCAAGGGTTGTCGGGGATTTACACTGATTTGGAGGGCTTTCTTGTAATTTCGGGGAAGCCCTCCACTCTTTTGGTCTGGTTCTATACTTTAATTATTTTTCAGAGAAAGAGATTTTCAAGTGGGGATGTGTGTGATGCAGGTACATCAATGTATCTCTTGAGCAGAGAATAAGGGTTGCCCTTTACGGGCTGAATGAATGCCGGACACGTAATCACACAACGGTAGTGTCATAAATTATCAGGAGGGATTATTTCCATACGTCCCTGTTTTGTAATAATATTTTTCGATGTACATACCAATCACATTATCGTGTATCTGTTCATTTTTTGAAAAACAGA
>JAITAY010000047.1 GCA_031283915.1 Tannerella sp. | reverse complement strand
GAGTGAATTTAACGACTACATCCGCGTCAACGGACAGGTGCAGCCGATCAATACCGTTCAGTTGAGCGCGATTGAGGGCGGGATGGTGGCCGAAAAGGTCGTGGAAGAAGGCTCTATGGTCAGGCGGGGCGAAGTGATCGTCCGCCTGACGAATCCGATGCTGAGCCTCAACATCCTCGACAGCGAGGCGCAGCTGGCCGAGAAACAGAATTTCCTGCGGAACACGCAGGTGACGATGGAACAGGAGCGCCTGACGCTTAGCAAAGAGAAACTTCAACTGGACCTTGATATCGAACGCAAGAAACGGCGATACGGGCAATACGAAAGTTTGTTCAAAGAAAAACTGACTTCTAAAGAGGAATACCTGCAAGCCAAAGAAGATTATGAATTTTCCGTGAAAGGTCGCGACCTGGTGATGGAACGCCAGCGGCAGGATTCCATCTTCCGGGGCATACAGGTGGAGCAGATGGAAGAAAGCTTGAATAATATACGTAAAAACTTGGTGCTGGTACGCCAGCGGGTCGATAACCTTGACGTGAAAGCGCCGGTAGACGGTCAGTTGGGATTGCTCGACGTGGAAATCGGCCAGTCGGTAGGTTCCGGCGCACGGATAGGCCAGATCAGCGTACTGTCGGATTACAAAATCGAAGCCCTGATCGACGAGCACTACATCGACCGCGTGCGCAACGGGCTGTCGGCTACGTTCGAGCGCCAGGACAGGACGCACAGTCTCGTCGTCCGCAAAGTGTACCCCGAAGTCCGCGACAAACAGTTCAAGACCGATTTCATCTTCGAGGGCGAACGTCCCGACAATATCCGCACCGGACAGACGTATTACATCAACCTGCAGTTGGGTCAGCCGGTGGAGGCGCTCCTGATTCCCCGCGGCGCGTTCTATCAGAATACGGGCGGACAGTGGATCTTCGTCGTCACGCCGGACGGGAAGCGCGCCGTTCGCCGTCAGATACGTATCGGACGCCAGAACCCCCTCTATTACGAAGCGATCGACGGCCTGGAAGCCGGCGAAACGGTGGTCGTCTCGAGCTACGACAGTTATGGCGATGCAGAAGAATTAATTTTTAAATAAACATACGAACATGATACGGAATTTCTTATTTGTACTGAAACATTTCAAGGCCTCGTCCCTGATCAATATCCTGGGGCTGTCGGTCGCATTACTTGTGTTTTTCGTCGTCCTGATGCAGGTCTGGTACGATTTTACCTTCGACCGCGGCTATGCGAATGCCGATAAAATCGTACAGCTCCATCGCTTCCAGAGCGACGGAGAGAGCAGCAGCGACCAGACGAACACTAACTTTCAGGTCCCCGCCCGGATCAGCGACCTGGTGCCGGAAGTGGAAGCCTGCTGTATGGCGGCGCACTGGGGCGAACAGCAGTTTGATGTGGAGAAAGGCTCTGCGATGCCGGAAACGCATAAGTTCCCGCACATCCGCACGACGCAAAATTTCCTGAAAGTCTTTGCCCCCGAAATCCTTGCAGGCGATACGGCCGATATTTTTGCAGCGCCGGGCAAGGCGATGATCTCTGCCAAAACCGCGCGGCAGCTCTTCGGCGACGAGAATCCCGTCGGGAAAAGCCTGCGCTATCATCACAGCGAAGAGTTGCTGACCGTGCAGGCCGTGTACCGCGATTTCCCCGACAATTCGTCGTTCGGCAACGGTGTTTATACCCATTTGAAGGAATTTAATGAAGAAGAATGGAGTTTCTCGGCCTATTTCCTTATTCATCCCGACCGGCTGGCGGCGGCAAGGGAAAAACTCACCGTCAAGGAAATAATGGGAGAAGAAGCCGCTAAATTCTTCGAAGAACATCCGGAGAGAGTCCTCCGGATACAGCTTTCGTCCCTGAACAGTTTATACCTTGACGGCCCCGGCGGCAAACGTATCAATACGACGCTTTCGCTGCTGGCGATAGGTCTCCTCACGCTGTTTATCGCCTTTGTCAACTTCGTCAACCTGTCGCTTGCCATGGCGCCTTCGCGCGTCAGGAGCATCACGATTCGCAAGGTGATGGGCGTCAATAAAACGGCGCTCCGCCTGATGATCGCCATGGAAAGCGTCTGTTTTACGGTAATCGCCGCCGTCATGGCGTTTGTCGGCATACAGTTCCTGAAAGAAAGCGCATTTGCGAAGGAGCTGTTCCCGACCGTCGAGTTTTCTCTCCTGTCGCATGCCGGGCTGTTTGCCGTAGCATCGGGCGTCATTCTGGCGCTGGCCTTTGCCGTCGGGCTTTATACCATGCGCTACGCCACGTCGGTCAACGAATCGGAAGCCTTGAAAGGGTCGTTCGCGCTGGGAGCGCAGGGCGTTAAGATGCGCAACCTGCTGATCGTAATTCAATTTACGGCGGCCACCGCGCTGATTTGTATCGCCATCTTCATCTGGCGGCAGAACGATTACATGCGGAATTTCGACTGGGGGATTCCGAAGAATAACATCGTGTTCGTGCCTCTCGCCGGGCTGGGAGAGCGTTCTCAGTCGTTCGGACAGGAACTGCTCCGCGACCCGCGCATCAGCGATTATTGCATCACCCGCGCATTGCCCGGACGGGTAGGCATGTCGTGGGGACGCAATTTCGAAGGCAAACAGATAAACCTTACCGTCTGGTCGGTGGACGACCGGTTCTTCGATTTCTTCGACATCAATATCATCGCCGGACGCAAACCGGAACACATGGATTCCGTCGTCTCCCAAATCGTGGTCAACGAAGCCTTCATGAAAAAATATGAGTTCGACGAGAGCATCGTCGGCAAGGATTTCCCGTCCTTTGGCCCCGGACGCCTTCAGGCCGTCGCCAAAGACATTCATTTCGAATCGCTGCACCGGTCGATCAATCCGATGGCTTTCGGCGTACTGGCGCAGTGGCAGAATTTCCAGTATGTGCTGGTGAAACTTGCCGGGACGGAAATACCCTCCACCCTCCGTCATGTCGAACAGGTGTGGACGCAATACAGCAACGACCCGCTGGAAATACATTTCCTGGATGAATCGATGGACATGCTGTATCAAAAGGAAAATAACATGGCAAAGCTGATAGGGTTGTTCGGGCTGATCATCGTCGTGATTGCCGTGATGGGCATTTACGGGTTGATTCTGTTCAACGCCCGATACAGGGAGAAGGAGATTGCCATCCGCAAGGTCAACGGCTCGTCGGTCATGGAGATTATACTGCTGCTCAACCGCTCCATTCTCGTCCAGTTGTGCATCGCTTTTGTGATAGCGATTCCCGTGGCCTGTTATGTGGTCGTGAAATGGCTGGAAAACTTTGCGTACCGGATTCCGGTGTACTGGTGGATGTTCCTGCTCGGCGGGATTATTGTCTTCCTGATAACGATACTGACCGTCAGTCTGCAAAGTTACAGGGCGGCCTCGCAAAACCCGACAAAAGCGCTCAACAGTTGATGAAATCGTTGCAGGCGCGTCGAAAAACAGAAATAACAAATAGATATTAACTGGAAATTAAAACAGAACGAAATGAACATTTTTAATACTTACAGACGTACCCGTTTTTTCCTCTGGATAAATATTACGGGACTGGCCATCGGGCTGGCAGCATCGATGCTGCTGATTTTATTCGTGGTGAACGAATTGAGCTACGACAAGCATTTTGCCGGTCGCAAGCGGATTGTGCGGTTGCTGACCGTTATCGAAAAGGACGGCGACCGGCGTTATACGACGATTAATCTGCGGAGCGCCGCTACGGAGCTTCCCGGCAAGACGCCGGGCGTGGAAACGGCTGTCCAGATGTATAATCTGTGGGAAATCGAAGTGACCGCCGACCAGAGACGTTTTCAGAACCTGAAGGGGATGCAGGTCGACGCCGGATTTTTCAAGGTCTTAGGGACAAAATTTATAGAAGGTACGCCGGACGACTGCCTTTCCGCTCCAAATTCGGTCGTGATTACGCGCCGGTGGGCGGATGTTATGTTCGGGTCGCCCGAAAAGGCGATGAACAAAACGGTGTCGTTCAACGGGATGGATTTTGTCGTCTCGGGCGTGGTAGAAGCTTTCCCCAAGAACACGCACCTGACGTTCGACATCGTGGCGTCGATCTCCGCCGCACAGTGGCCCGGCAATGCGGGAGGGCTGGAATTTATTACGTATTACCTGATCCGCGAAGGCGCTTCGGTCGAAGATACGCGCTCGGCTATCGAAGATGAATACCGCACGCTGATAAAGCCCTGGAGCGAAGCTGTGGGAGTCAATGCTTACGGCGAAACGGAAATGCTGGACGACGTATACATGCGGTCGAAAGCACTGGGAAGCACGAGCAGCGCCAACATGCAGTTTATATGGATACTGACCGGGCTGGCGCTGTTTATCCTGCTGCTGGCGGTGACGAGTTTCATCAACCTGTTCGTGACGCAGGGACAGTTGCGGATGAACGAGATCGGCATCCGCAAGGCCGGCGGGGCGCAGATCGGCGACATCGTGCGGCAGTTCTTTTCGGAGGTCGCGCTGATTGTGCTGATTGCGTTTCTTTGCGGCTTTGCGCTGGCCGTCGCCTGCGTGCCGTATTTTGCCGGACTTGTCGACAAGGAGATTGATTTGGCACAGTTGGGGAATCCGCTGTTTATCGGGGCGGCGGCAGCGCTGTTTGTGGCGACGGTCGTGCTGTCGGCCTTTTATCCGGCCGTCTATCTGAGCCGTTTTTCGCCGCTGGACATACTGGGCAAGCGGGTGAAGTTCTCCCGTCGCCGCCTGACGGCTACGGTTGTCGTGTTTCAGTCGGTGATTTCGATCGTCCTGCTGTCCGTCATCGTGATGCTGTACAGGCAGACGGCTTACCTGGAGCGAATCCCGCTGGGGTATAATCCGGACAATTTGATGATTCTACAGGCCAACAGGGCGATATACGGCAGTTACAAAGCCGTGAGACAGGAATTGCTGAAACAGCCGGAAATAAAAAACGTGAGCGCTTCGCATCATGTGTTCGGCGGAGGGTACAGCGGCCAGGTGATCGCGAAGTGGGAAGAGCGCGACAAGCCTTATCCGATTAACGAATATCGCCTGATGACCGGGATGCCGGATCTGATGGGTCTGGAACTTGTCGAAGGGCGCTTCTGGAGCGAAGAAGACCCTGACAGCATACAGATGCTCCTGCTCAACGAAGCGGCGGTGAAGATGATGGGAGGCGAATCGCCGCTTGAAAAGACGTACAGTTATCACGGGCGGCAAACCATAGTGACGGGCGTGGTCAAGGATTTCTATTACGACAATCCGGCTTCGAGCATTGCGCCGATGGTGTTGACGCGCGTACTCAATCCGGGCATGATAAACATCCGCTTCCACGAGGGGGTCGGTCGCCTTCGTGCGCACGAAGTGGTAGAGGGCGTCTGCCGGCAGTTCGATCCCGGATATGTCCTCAATCCGTCGTGGAGCGCGGATATTTATGCCGACAAATTCGACGATATAAAAACGATCATGCAGATGGCGCTTGCCGGATCGCTGGTTGCCATTTTCGTTGCCATGCTGGGTCTGCTGGCTATTCACCTGTTCACGGCGATGCGCCGAACGAGGGAGACGGGCATCCGCCGTATATATGGCGCCGGACGCGGGCAGATATTTGTCCTGCTTTCGCTGGACATGCTGAAATGGATCGGGTATGCGGCGGTGGTGGCTATCCCCGTGGCGGCTTATTCGATTGACAGGATGATGGGGAATTATGCCAACCGGGTGTCGTCCGGCTGGGTGGTCTTTGTTCTGCCGGTGGTGGCGCAGTGCGCGATTGCGCTCCTGACGACTTCGGGCGTCACGCTGAACGTCCTGCGGCGTAATCCGACGGAAACGGTGAAATCGGAATAAGCTATGTTAAAAAACAGATATTTAATCAATTACGAATTAAAAATTACGAAATTCATTGGATTATGATAACTCTCATTCAAAGTTTTCCGGGTGTGTTGCGCCGTTACAGGCCGACAATGATACTCAACGTACTGGGACTGTCGGTAGCCTTCGCAGCCTTCATCGTGATGATGATGAAAGTAAACTACGAATACGGTTTCGACCGCTGCCATCCCAACGCCGACCGGATTTACAGGGTTGACTGGCTGAGAAACGGAGAGCCTTCCACCGTTCTTCCGCGGGCATTTGCCGATGCTGTTATCGCTTCATCGCCCCGGATCGAAGAAGGAACGATAATCATGCCGTTAGACGAATGGATGGGCGATGTTTACCTTACGACCGGCAACGATGCGAAGCGGAAAGGTTTTCATCTGCCGTTCGAAACCTGCTATCCTGGTATCGCGCGGATTTTCGGATTCGATTTTACGGAAGGGAATCCCAATTGCCTCGACGCACCGGGGAATGCCATTATCCCGCAAAGCATCGCACGGCGCATGTTCGCAAATGAAACGGCAATCGGCAAGCAACTGTACCCGGATAATAATAATTTTCTGACGGACGGTCAGGCGTTAACGGTTGGCGGCGTGTACAGGGATTTCCCGAACAATACACAAATGAAAAACGTGATTTACACAGCTATCGGTCAAACGCAAAAAAACGACTGGTGGTCGCAAAACTATCTGTTGTATATTCTGTTTAACGATAAAAGCGTGGCAAAGGCGTTTGAAGATCACTTTAATCAAACCTTCGATTTTTCTCCGCTTGCCGCCGATAATATCCGAAACAGCATCCGCCTGATGCCGCTGACCGATATTTATTTCAGCGGTACGGGATTCAAAGCCGGCAATGTGAATACGGTGCGGATACTTTTTTCGATTGCACTGTTAGTGATCATCATTGCCGCTATCAATTGTATGAATTTCAGCATTGCCATGACGCCGGTACGTATGCGCAGCATCAATACGCGGAAGATTCTGGGCTGTTCGACGGCGACACTGCGCATTTCCATGCTCTGCGAAGCGCTGATTACCGCATTTGTATCGTGGCTGTTAGCGCTGTTTTGGGTTGTTGTTCTGACGGAAGGCGAATATCTTTCCTTTATGGAGGAGGCGGATTTGCATCTGCAAAACAACGTCGCGCTCGTGATGCTGACAGGGCTTGCGGCACTGGTTACGGGACTTGTCGCCGGACTGTATCCCGCTTTTTATTCTACTTCGCTCCGGCCGGCCTGGGTGCTGAAAGGAAGTTTCGGACTTTCGCCCGCCGGACGTAAATTACGTACCGCTCTGATCTGTTTCCAGTATGCCGTTTCCATCTGTTTAATCATTACCGCCTTTTTTATACAGAAGCAAAACAGGTATCTGCAAAATTTCGACACGGGATTCGACAGGGAACATATCGCTATCGTAAAACTCAACGCCGACATCTATTCGCACAGCAGAGATTTATATGCCGGCAAACTGAAAGAATATGCCGGCATCGACGACGTTGCTTTCTCGAAACAGAAACTGGGCGCTTCCGACAGTTACACATCGTATGGCTTCAAGTACAATGACAGGGAGTTCGGAGGATATACGCTCGAAGTGAGTGAGAATTTTCTCGATGTCATGCGCATACCCGTCATCGAGGGACGGAGCTTCTTCCCGTCGGATACGGCCGGAAGAAAGATTGCTTTTGTATTGAATAAACCTTTAAAGGAGTCTGTCGGCGTAAAAGCTGGCGAACATATAGAGATGACCTCGTGGTGGAATCCGGTATGCAACGTCACAGGTATTGCGGACGACGTCAAATTTACTTCTCTGCGGCAGGGGCAGGACC
>JAITAY010000353.1 GCA_031283915.1 Tannerella sp. | reverse complement strand
TTATTGATTATTACATACGTCTCTGACGTTTCTTTTTCAAACGGCGGATGAAATTCCGTTCCGCTATCTCATCGCCTGCCGTTTCGGGAGTGAACAAATCGAAGAGTCCGCCGATGCCGGAACCTTCTTCCTGTTCCCTGCCTGACGGCGTGAGCGGCTCAAAGGATTGTCCGGCTTTGTGATTATCCAGTTCCTCCGGCTTCCGGCCATTGCCGTTAAACAGGTCATTGAACACATTCGCCGAAAATTCTTTACCCAGACGAGAGCCGTTGAAAACACATTTTTGCTCGTGGTCAATGAATGTTACGCCGTAAATACGCCCTTCAGCGTTACTGCGAAAAAGAACGGAAATGCCCTGCTTTTCCAGCGCCTTTTCAAAGTCCGGACGGTTATTACAGGTACGCATGGCGGATGCAATAACCTGTTTGCCGCGCTCTTTCAACCGATTGTTTTTGATAATTTCCGCCGACTTTCCGATGCGTTTCTCCAATGCCTCCATGCCGACTGACTTCCCAAACAGGGATGACTTGAATGGATTACCGACCTTCTCGCCCCTGTCATTCAACGCCGAATAAACCAATCCTTTGTACTCCTTGCCTTTCACTTCTCCGCGCACTTCTTCCACGCCTGTATTATATAATGTAAGCAGGGCGCAATATTCCTTCAAACTTTGGAAATGCCACGATTGGGAAATGGGGCGAATGACGTTGGCTATTTGATGCTTCACATCGCCGCCTTCATACCGGACAGGCTTTAACGGAAGTCCCTCCTGTCGCTTCTTTTGGTCGGCAGGAACAAGCCCGTATTTCTGTTCCAGTTCCCGACAAATATCCATAGAACGGCGATGCTCAAACTTATCGTTGATTTTTTTACCCTCGCTATCAACTCTCAACGAAACGATATGGATATGTCTCCGGTCAATATCCTCATGCTTGTAAACGATAAAAGGCTGGTCGCCGTAACCCATTTTTTGCATCCATTCCTGCGCAATTTCCGAGAGCTGTTCGTCGCTCAAAACATCCTTCGGGTCGGGATTAATTGACACATGCAGTACCGGTTTTTCCGTCTTTTGATTAGCCATAAGACGCGATTCAAATGAATCCAGACAAACCTGCATCGTGTAAATCCCGTCTTCCGGGTCTTTCATATTGCTTGCACAAATAACCTTTGCGTGATGTTCATCAACCTTTATATGATTGTAGGAAAGTGTGCCGTAAATGGAATTTCCAGAACTCATTTTTGCAACCATTTTGTCTCAAATTCTTTCGTTAAATCAATAATCTTTTGATTGATGGCAATCAATTCCCGCGTCGCATTCTCCAGTTTGTAAAGAAACGCGAGCGCCTTTTTCTCTGTAAAGGTACTTTTGAGCGCCTTTGTAACCTGATTATAATTTACTCCGATTGCCCGGAACTGGGCATAAAAATTGGTCAGCCGCGCATGATATTCCATCGCCGCCATATCGTGTTTTACGACTTTCAATGACTTTTCAAAGATGCAGGCGGCAATAAAATGCGCCTTTACCTTCACTCCCGACTGCTCGAAGCGGGATAAAAATTCGGCGTGTTCTTCCGCGTTGAAGCTGACCGAATAGCGGAATACGGCGGGGTCTGCCTTCGGCTTGCGCCCGCCCGGATGCTGTCTGTTCTTTTCTGACATATTTTTTGGGATTTTAGTGGTGAAGCGATGCAAAGAGCCTGTTTTCTATCGAAATTTTTCCAACTGAATCGCCGACTTCGGAGAGCGTTTCCTCCCCCAGCCGCGAGGCAGCGGGGCAAGTGGTTTTGTGCTGCGGGAAACGAAGTGAGCAGCTCAAAACACAACTTGCCATTGTCTGACGACAATAAAATCCCGCTAAGGCGGGATTGGGCGTTAGCCCTGCTGACTTTCACGTTAGCCATATTGACTTTGCAGTCAACCGTACCCGCTTTGGATGAAGTTCTGACGGCTTCCGGCTTGGATATGTACCCTGATTTTTGCATCGTTATAAACTTTATTTTGAAATACGCTGCAAAGTTAGAGGGGATTTTCCTCCCGTTTATCAAAGTGCCGAAGCAACTCGAAGACACCACCGAAGCAACTTGGAGACAGTGGACAAAAGCATGGAAAATTCCCCATTTTTTATATCTTATTTTGCAGGAAAATTGATGATACAGCCACATGGCTGATTAGTCAGGCAAATAAACGGATAACCGCATAAACAGATAACTGATTGATTGTAAGATGAAACAGACAGAAGTAAAAACAGACAGGCAAATGACCTGCTGCCTATCCAAACGGGCATACAGTCACGGAACGGGCTGTACCTCCCTGCAACCGGATAAAGGTTTGATTCGCTACCGGGTCAGTTGGCCAAACATCGCGACGGACAAAGGGCTGTATGTACCAATGCAACTATTACCGGACAGTCATACTGCCGGATGGCTGTCCGGCAAACTTTGTAGCCGGAGAGACTGTCAAACAGCCAGATGGACATCCGCTCAACCGGACTTCCGGAGAAGAAAACGGACAAATAACCGGATGACTGTACGCACTTCCTTACGGATGCGCATACGGTTGTCCCGATTCAATAACTTAATTTTTAATTTATAAGACAATGGAAAAGAAAGAAACATTATTTGTAGCCTTTTCGACACAGAAAGGCGGGGTAGGTAAAACGACATTAACCGTACTGGCGGCAAGTTACCTGCATTATGTAAAGGGCTATAACGTAGCCGTAGTAGATTGCGACTATCCGCAGTTCTCGATTGCCGACATGCGCCGGCGGGATGTGGAACAGGCCATGAAGGACATCCATTACAAGCGCATGGCGCACATTCAGTTTACCGCTATCGCGAAAAATGCCTATCCCGTGGAAGAATGTTCTTCGGTGGACGCCATCGCGAAAGCGGAACAGTTGCAAACGGAGAACGAACCGGATTTTATCTTTTTTGACCTGCCCGGAACCATGAACGCGGCGGGCGTGGTCAAGACGCTTGCTTCGATGGATTACATTTTTGTCCCCATCAGCGCCGACAGGGTCGTGCTGGAAAGCACGCTGCAATTTGCCACCACCCTGCATGACAACCTGATAACCACCGGAAAAAGCAATATCAAAGATTTGCGCTTTATCTGGAACATGGTGGACGGGCGGGAGAAAAGCGACCTCTACCATGCTTACGACCATGCCATTGAGGAACTGGGATTGCAGGTGATGGAAACGGTATTGCCCGATAGCAAGCGTTTCCGCAGGGAAATGACCGGCGGACACAAGCCCGTGTTCCGTTC
>JAITAY010000310.1 GCA_031283915.1 Tannerella sp. | reverse complement strand
ACCTTTTTATACTGCTCGCCCAGATAGTTGCGAAAACGTATCAAATCGTCTTCGTCATGCGATTTCTGCACTTCGATCAGTATTTTCTTCTGTTCGCCCCTGTCCGTCCGGATGGTGGCCATAAAGTCGATACGGAAGACGGAATAGCCGATATCGCCGGGCGCAGGATCGGCCTTCTCTGCTTTCCTGTAAGTAAATTCCTGCGGACGGACGTCCACGGAGATAACCTGCTCTTCCAGAACCGTACTGAGGAAAAATTTCGCTATGCGTTCATTCTCCATCAGCTTCTTGAATACGGTGTCATATATCGGATTGGCGATGATACATGACTTCGGATGTATTTCATTTTCTTCCTGACTGCTCATGACTTTACTTTGATAATGGTGCAACTGTTTAATTAGCTGCGAAGATAAGGGTTATTTACCACATAAACCATGTTTTATTCGCGCTTTCTTACCGGATCATTCGGGATAAAGCGGACACAGCCGAACTTTATTATGCAGGACATACCTGTCGAAATAATTTAATCATTAACAATTCACCATTCCCGTGCATTACTTCCAATACGTATAGGCCTCCATTCATTTCCGTTCGTCGGCAAAGACACAAAATGTATGAATACAAAGACCACGCAGACACATATCTTCTGGCCGCAAAATATATTTTCTGGCGAGCGGAAATGATATTTCCCGGTTGATTTACAGTCTTTTTCAAAAAAGCGAAGACTGCGGTTAGCCTTTAAGTACAGACTTTCAACGGCAGAAAATTCTTTTGTACTTTTGCATTCCAATTGACTGGAGATGCAAAATGAAAATCGGAACTGTTGATTTGGGGGAACATCCGGTGATGCTGGCCCCGATGGAGGATGTGACGGACGGCGCTTTCCGTTTGATGTGCAAGCGCTTCGGAGCAGATATGGTCTATACCGAATTTGTTTCGAGCGATGCCCTTGTCCGGCAGGTGAACAAGACAAGGGAAAAACTGACGGTGAATGAAGCGGAACGTCCCGTGGCCATTCAAATCTACGGCAAGGACGTGGCTACGATGGTCGAAGCGGCACGTTTATGCGAAGCTGTGGGTCCCGACGTGATCGACCTGAATTTCGGCTGTCCGGTCAAGAAAGTGGCCGGCAAAGGCGCCGGCGCAGGTCTGTTGCGCAACCTCCCGCTGATGCTCGACATCGCCCGCGAGGTCGTGAAAGCCGTGCATCTGCCCGTGACGGTCAAGACGCGACTGGGTTGGGACGCCGAACATCGGGAGATTGTGGAACTGGCCGAACGGTTGCAGGACTGCGGCATTGCCGCGCTGTCGATCCACGGACGTACACGGGCGCAGATGTACACGGGCGCAGCGGACTGGACACTGATTGGCGAGGTGAAAAACAATCCCCGCATGTATATTCCCATCATTGGCAACGGAGACATTCATTCCGCCGAACAATGCGCATCCTGTTTTGAACAGTACGGGGTAGACGGGGTGATGATCGGTCGCGCGAGTATCGGGCGTCCCTGGATTTTCCGCGAAGTGAAACATTTTCTGGCAACCGGCGAACCGTTGCCTGCCGAGCCGTTCGCCCGGTATCTGGACATCCTCAAACAGCAGGTACTGCAAAGCGTAGAACGGCTGGATGAGCGTCGCGGCATTCTGCATATCCGCCGGCACCTGGCCGCTACGCCGCTGTTCAAGGGCATCCCCGACTTCAAACCTACGCGCGTGGCCATGTTGCGTGCCGAAACGCTCGGACAACTGTTCGATATCCTGGATCAACTGACGGGTAAATGACTTTCTGAGCTTACGAAAGCGCCAGCATCCGCAGAATCGGGCGGACGGCCTTTTGACGAATGGCTTCGTCGACCGTAATTTCAGGCTGTCCGTCGCGCAGGCAACGGTAGAGTTTCTCCATTGTATTCAGCCGCATGAAATTGCATTCGTTACAGGCGCACGTGCTGTCGTTCGGCGGAGCGGGAATGAACGTCTTGGAGGGGTTTCGTTTCCTCATTTCGTGAATCACGCCGCTCTCCGTAGCCACGATGAACTGCGTTCCGGACGACCGGATTGTGTGATCCAGCAGCGCCGCCGTCGAACCGATGAATCCCGCTACCTGCAACACCGGCTGTTTACATTCGGGATGCGCGATCACTTCCGCTTCCGGAAAGGCCTGTTTCAGCGCCAGGATTTTTTCCAGCGAAAACTGCTCGTGCACGTGACAGGCGCCTTTCCACAGCGCCATCCGGCGTCCCGTGAGGCTGTTGATATAGTTGCCCAGGTTGCGGTCAGGCCCGAAAATCAGCTTTTCATCCTTCGGAAAGGATTCGACAATCCTGCGGGCGTTGGTCGAGGTCACTACCACGTCTGTCAGCGCCTTGACGGCAGCCGTCGTATTGACGTACGAAATCACCGTGTGCCCGGGATGCTGCCGGATAAATTCGGCGAAAGCGTCGGCCGGGCAACTGTCGGCCAGCGAACAGCCCGCCGCCAGGTCGGGAACGAGTACTTTTTTCTCCGGGGATAAGATCTTGGCCGTCTCGCCCATGAAATGAACGCCGCACAGCACGATCACGTCTGCCTCCGTCTTGGCCGCCCACTGTGCCAGCGCCAGGCTGTCGCCTACGCAATCGGCCACGTCCTGAATGTCGCCTGTCTGGTAGTAATGCGCCAGAATCACGGCATTTTTCTCCCTGCGTAACCGGTCGATCGCCGCCCTGTAATCTGTCCGAGTTTCCATCTCTGTTCTTTTTCTATTCCACCGCAAAGGTAGAGGATAAATCAGATTCCGAAAAATAACGGTCGTGACATTTCATCCGCCCGGCCGTTTGCTTCGGGAGAGAAGTCCGTGCCGGGACGGGTATAGAAGGTCGTCCCCCGATCGCCGGACAATTACTCTGCGTGACCAGAGTGATAAGGTCGGCATGGCCAGAGTGGTAACTCTGATCGTACTGACCTTATCACTCTGGTCGCACCGACCTTATCACTCTGATAATGGTAGCGAAAAATATTTGCAGAAATCAATAATGACGGTCTCTTTTTTTTGCAGAAATCAATAATAAAAAGCCGGCTTGCGTGTGAAATTAGTATTTTTCCGTAATTTCCAGCAGGATTCCGGGTGAAATTATTGTTTTTCCACAAAAAGTGAAAACCCTGTTGCAGAAATCCGTTTTAAAAAGCCCCGTAACCGTTCTACTTTTGCAACAACATTAAAAATACGGGAAGATGGAAAAAAGAATGACGCAAACTGTATCGCAGGAGAATCCTGTTATTGTTTTCTGCCAACAAAGCGATTTTGCCGGAGAACGGAAAACCTGCATGACGGGGTTCCGAAAATGTACAGGCTTACACAAAAGGGTAAATTTTCACGGTTCCTTATTTATTACACTTTTGTGTATAGAGATAGTTGCCGGAACACATTACTTTTGTGCCGAATGAACGGAAAATATTACGAATGAATCAAGCATATAAAAAAGAATGAAATGAAAAAAACAACTATGGTATGGCTGCTTGTGTGCGGCCTGATTGGGAGTGTACATGCTCAAAACATCGAATTAATAGGTCTCGTCAGGGAAGCCAAAAGTAACGAAGCCTTAGCTTTTGTCAATGCAGTATTGCAAACGCCGGATTCCGCCTTTGTGACGGGCGCCGTGTCGGGCGACAACGGCAGGTTTGCGATTCCGAACGTGAAGCCGGGCGATTACCGGCTGGCGCTCTCTTTTATGGGATACAAAACGCTGTATATCGAAGTGGCTGGCCTGGCCAAAAGCCTCACGCTGCCGGATATACTGATGGAGGAAGAGGCCGTCGGTCTGGACGCCGTCACCGTGACCGCATCGGCCGTGACCAGCCGGATCGACCGGAAACTCGTCTTCCCCACCGAACGGCAGGTGAAAGCCTCCAGCAACGGCCTCGACCTGCTGCAGCAGTTGATGCTGCCCCGCCTGCAGGTGAATCCCATGACACGCGAAGTATCTATTCCCGGCGGCGGCGAAGTGCAACTGCGCATCAATGGCGTCAAGGCGGAAACGAATGATATTGTCGCCCTGCGGCCGCAGGATGTGATTCGGGTGGAGTATCACGACAATCCCGGGCTGCGCTACGGCAATGCCGCGGCGGTGATTGATTACATCGTCCGGCGTCCCGAAACCGGCGGCAGTCTGGGCGTCAATCTGATGAACTCGCCTCAATTGAAACGTTTCGGCAACAACTCACTCAATGCAAAAGTGAATCACAAGAAGTCAGAGTTTTCCGTGAACTACTTTCTGAACCAGCGCGATTTTTACCAGATGTGGCGCGACAACGAAGAGACGTTTTACATGCCCGACGGAAGCATTTTTCAGCGCAGAGAGGTGGGGGAACCCGGCCATTTCCGGAACGTTGGAAATTATTGGAATATGACCTACAGCTATCTTAATGAACAACGCATGTTCAGCGCCACGTTCCGCTACCATACAAATAACCAGCCCTATTTTGATTTCAACAGTAAACTGTACAGCGTGGCGAATCCGGACGACGGCGTACAGATGTCCGACCGGAAAAGAAGCGGGTCGTCCCGTCCGGCGCTCGACCTCTATTATCAGGAGAATTTGAAGAATGACCGGACGCTGGTGGTCAACCTGGTGAGCACATACAATTATACGGACGACAGTCGCGTGTACACGGAAAGTCGCGACGGCGTACTGCTGACCGACATCAACAACCTGGTATCGGGCAACAAGTATTCCCTGATCGGCGAAGGCATTTACGAACAAAAACTCGGCAGCAACAGCCTGAGCGCCGGGCTGCGCCATACGCAGTCCTTCACGGACAATACCTACAAAAACGGTCACGGATACCGTACGGAAATGCAGCAGGGCGAAACCTTCCTGTACCTCGAATGGAAAGGACGGGCGAAGAAACTGGACTATCGGTTCGGCGCGGGCGTCACCCGTTCGTCATTCCGTCAGGAAGCCAGCGGCATCGACTACCATACGTGGACCTTCAATCCGCGCGTGGCGCTCTTCCTGCCCCTGACGGGCGGCCTGTCGCTCCGCCTGACGGGCAACGTCCGGAACAGCACGCCGTCGCTCTCAAACCTGAGCGCCGTGGAACAGGCCATTGATTCGCTACAGGTTCAGCGCGGCAATCCCGCACTCAAACCGTATCCCGTGTATCACACCGAACTGCTCTGGGAATGGCAAAAGGGACTGCTTTACGCCAGCGTGAAGGGAACGTATGAAAACAAGCCGTCGGCCATCATGGAAGAGAAGTTCTGGGAAGACGGCAAGATTGTCCAGACCTGGGACAACCAGAAAAACTGGCAGTGGGCGAACGCCCTGGCCAATTTCCGCTTCGGCCCGGTGAAGGAGATCCTGACCCTGTCGGTCTTCGGCGGCGTCAATCATTTCGTCAGCAACGGCAACAGCTACCGGCACGTGTATAACAATCCCTTCCTCACGCTTACGGCCAATGGCAATTACCGAAATTTCAATGTTCTGTTTTTATGGCAAAAAAGCTGGAACCATTTCGAGGGTGAAACGATGACCGGCGGCGAGAACCTGCACCTGCTTCAGACGGAATACAGGTACAAGACATGGAAATTCGGTATCGGGATGTTCTGCCCCTTCGCCGACAACTATCACACGGATACGGAGAATCATTCGGCGTATGCTTCCTACCGGAAGCGCATGTACATCAACGAATCGTCGCGGATGCTCTTTTTCACGCTTTCGTGGAACATGAACTTTGGTCGCACGTTCCAGTCCGGCCAGAAACGCCTGAACAACACCGACGAGGATTCCGGTGTGATGAATGCGGGAAAATAGGTATTAGAGAGATGAGTGATGAAATGTGCGGATGTGTTTTTGCTCGCGACGCGCTCCCGTATAAGCGCCCTTTTATGGGATGGGAAATAAATGAAATAGAATGCATGAAAGAGGCGTGAGGGACGATATACCGGTTAATGGAAAAGAGAAATCGACAAAAAGGCTACCGATATTTCGTTCCTCACGCCCCGGGATTTTATCCCGCGCTACCAATATATCGCCCCTGCAAATCTAAGGTCACAGGACTATCATGCGTTATTTCCCATCCCTAAATAAAGTGTAACAGCGTCTTCGGCCATGCCTCCGCAGGGCTTTAGCCCCATTCTTTCGATTGCCGTCAGTTAAAACTGACGGTTATACGGCGCACGGCCTGATTGGGTGACCGGTTAGTTTCGGTCGGAACGAAGGGATAGCTTCGGTTGGAACGAGGGGGTATGCCGCGCGTAGTATAGTAGTTAGTAGAATAGTAGTCGGTAGTTCTGTGATACGACGAAGCTG
>JAITAY010000266.1 GCA_031283915.1 Tannerella sp. | reverse complement strand
CGATGCGCTTTTGTCCCGAACGTCTTCAGATGAAAAGCGCAACGATGCGCTTTTGTCCCGAACATCTTCAGATGAAAAGCGCAACGATGCGGAGAATGTCCGAAACGCGGTTCCCTCAGACGGAATCCCAACGAGGGGAAAAAAACGGACGTCCGGTGTATTACAACTGTCTCTGTTCATGACCAAAACCATGCTCCGTATGAATTAATTCATTCAAACACGCTTTTAATCTCCTGCACCGTCACGCCAAACAGTTTTTCCGTGAGGGGCGACAGTTCCTTCTCTCCGCCGAGGAAATGATAGACCGTATGCCTGTGATCGAGCGACTGCATCGGCTGCAGGAAGGCGGCCGGCGAGACGCTTTCCAGTTCAAGGAAGGGTCCCATGATGCTGCCGTCGTCCAGCGGTCCGTCGTTGTAGGCATTCATTGCGTCGCCCGTCAGCGGGTCTTTCGCGGGGTTCCATTCCTGACTCAGGTAGACGGCATCCCTGTCCACGTCATACGTGATCACGGTCAGCCGCCCTGCGTCCGGGTCGTAGTTGCCGGCCAGGGACAGCGTACGCCGGCTGTTCAGGCCGAGCTTGCTGCGGTATTTGCCGTCGGTCTTGAGGAAGATGACGTTTTTCTTTATCTTCAGGCGGTCGGCCGGTATTTCGCCGAAATAGTCCGAGGTGACGATTTTACCCAGTTCGCTTTCGCTGCCTTCGCGGAAGGGTATGAGCGTGACGGCACGGGGTGCGGTATTGAACATGTCCAGTATCCAGATGCAGATGGTGCCGGTTGTGTCCGTCCACGCGAAATCATTCAGGTTGACGATGCGGTTTTCCGTCGTGTAGGCCACCGCCTTTACGCCGGCCTGCAGACTGATGCCCAGTCCGAACTGTATTTCGGGCGTTTCAACAATCGAAATGTTCCGGTCTGCCCGCAGTTTCAGGACAGCGCCCGGATAGTTTGTCACTTCCATTTCTTTTTTCAGGGAAACAGTACGCCGGTCGACGTAAACGGCTTCCCACGGTTCCGTGTCGACGGGTCCGGGCGTATGCCAGTTCGCATAGACCTGCTCGGCGTCCGGCCGGAAAAAGACGGAATAGCGTCCGCCTTCCGGCCCAAGCCAGAAACGGTTTTCGCCGCCGTAACCGTTCATGTGTTCGTCTATCACACCGGATTCAAAGACTTTGTAGTTGACAAAACCCAGACTTTTGCCTTCCGCTCCGTCGGCCGTACTGGTGAAAACCTTGGCCTGATAGCCTGGCGAAACAATGACTTGCGCCCGTCCGCCGTCGGCCGACAGCACGACGAGGCTGTCCCGTTGCGACAGGTAATGCAGGTCATAACCGAATGTACCTTTTTCTTTTGATGTATCCATACCTGATTTCCCGGAGTCCGTTCCCCTGCATGACCCCGCCAGGAGGCAGGCAAGAAACAGCACCGTGCAGTAAAAGTTTTTTTTGTTCATAGGTTTACGTTAAATTATAGTGTGTGCGGGAAGGTTTTGCGCAAAAACAGGTAGATAGTAGAACAGCCGTCGGTAGCTTCGTGATATGACGAAGCAGTCCGATCAAACCGTAACTTCTGTTTCTTTTTCTCATAACGCTGCTTTCTTGCTAATTGCTATCTACCTTATATTTACTAACTACCTGTTTCTACACAAACCCTTCTCGCTTGCAGTATCACAAGACATGTTCTGCGCCGGACACGAGGCATTTTTTCACGGGAATGCTGCCGTATTTCACGTCGAGGAAGGGCTGCCCGTTTTTCAGTCCCACGCTGCCGAATCCCGTGTCTGTGGAAAGGAAAGAAGTGAAGTCGTTTCCAATGCGCGAATCAATATGGAGCGTCCGGTCGACGGCATCGTAGCGCACGCCGGTCAGTCCCTGCAACAGGCCGTAGCTGGCCAGCGCACGGGCATACCAGTGTCCGCATTCGTATTCGTCGAAAGGATTGCGTACACGGCCGTCGTACCTGCTCCGGCACGTGCGGACGATGTCCAGTCCTTTCTCCACCTCTCCGGCCAGCATCAGATGAGAAGCCACCTGATATTCGATGCCTGTCCACACTTCGTCGCTGTACACGAAAGGCAGCGACAGTTTCCCGCCTTTCGGCCAGCTGCACAGCAACAGCCCTCCGTCTTTCCCGAAGGCAAAGGACGGGCGTTGCGGATTGGCGTGGTTGCTCAAGTCCGTTTTCAGATTATGTTTGTGAACGGACACCAGATGACTCTTTACCTTTGCGGGGTCGATGGATTCTTCCAGACCTGCCATCCGTGCAATCCACGAACCCAGTACGCCGTCGGACAGACAGCCGCTGCCATACTGGTACTTGGGTCCTTCCTTTTCCAGCAACGCTTTTGCTTCGTCCGAATAATTGACCGACCAGGACTGCATTTTCGTCGGGTCGGCGGCCTGCAGTCCCGTCCACTGTATTTTCTGCACAAAGTACTCGCCGTTGAAGAGTTCGGATTCGGTAAAAGCCTTTCCCTTCGCGGCCAACTCCCGGTATGCGGTGGCCTCTTCGCCAAGGTATTCGCTCATGGCAACAAATGCATGAAGCGCACCGAGATAGAAACTGTTATGCATCCCGTCAGCCCCCCAAAATTCAATGTCGTACGTGTTGTGATGAGGTTCTTCGATAATGCCGACCTGACGCGGATCCCATGTGGCAATGCAGTAGTCGATACTCGCCTTTACTTTGGGATACATGTCCCGCAGAAAAGCCTCGTCGCCGGAAATGCGCCAGTCGCGGTATACTTTCATAATCCCGCCCAGCTGCCCGTCGGCAGCCGAATAGAAATGGTGGTCTACCGGACGCAGGGGCAGGGCGGAACGGAAGGTCTGATGTCCGGCGCTGTTCTGGCTTTCCTCAAACTCCGTGTGCCGCAGGGTTCTCTCCAGCGCAGGGAAAAGGTGAGGAATGGCCTGTGCGTAATTCCACACGTGGGTGCAGGAGCCATGACACGACCCCCACGTATAGCCGCAGCCTTCCCAGTTCCACAGGCGCCCGTCATAGACTCTCATCACGGTGGGCGATTTCAGTATCGTCAGGTTGGCCGCAACGGCTTCCGTAACTTCCGGCGGCAGGGTGGAACGGTAGAATGCGTTTGTAAACAGTTCCGTTTTTGCGAACAGGTCGTCACGGTTGTTCTTCAAATAATCGGCTACTTCGGTCACATTCCCGAAACGGCTGCTGTACCATGGCCGGTAATATCCCCTGTCGGTACATTCCGTCGCCAGCCGTTCGGCCGGTACATTATTGTCGTTCATGTCAGCCGGGTCGCCGCCTTCCCGGATGTGTGAAAAAGGCACGTACCACGCCGTATAGACCTTGAGGGTCTTTTTCTCTCCCGCATTCAGGGAAACCGGCACGTAGAGCGAAGCGCCGGGCGCATCCGCATCTATGGGTTTGTTGTCAACCGTACCGCCTTCTTTCACGGAATTCCATGCCATCGTCAGCCCGTCGAACCAGCCCCCGCGAAACCAGCAGTGATTGACCACCGTACCGGACTGATCGGTAAAGATGGCAAAATCTCCCTGCAAATGCGGTTCCTCCACCGTTCCGTCCTGCGACAGGATGAAACCGTTTGCAATGGGCTTCACGCTGTTTTTGGCCGTCCGTGCCGTCCGCATGAAATTACGCGAGTGAAAGGAAAAGACGGTTTCCAGCGTCTTGCCGCTTTTGTTCTCCAGCGTGTACTCCAGGATTCCCGCAGGAAGGCCGGAATTGTCGGCATCGCCCGGAATAAAGGGATTCCAGGCGGTAATGGTCACATCCACCGGAATGTCACCGTCAGTCAGGGACACTGTTCCGAAGGGAAAGCGGGCGCTGAACGTGGCATTCCGGAAACGCGGCAACCCGTAATTCGCGCCCCCCGGTCCTCCCAAACCGCTGTTTGGAAAGCCGAACTTGCGCCACTCGGCAACCGGCCCCTCCAATACCTTGGCGCCATTCTCACATCCCTTCACATGCAACGCGGCAAACATGCCCGGCTCATTGTAAATATTCGGCAGGTGACGCACAGACATGTGGGAAAAATATCCCGTGCCTTCGATGCAGTACATGCCTGCCCCCAGCCCACCGACCGGAAAGGCAATGCGCGAATTGTAGAGGCCTTCGTAGGGACTGTTGAAAGTTCTCGGTGCATGGCTGTCAGGGCATGTGCAGGCGCACCAAACGGCGCCCGCCATCCCAAGCATACAAAGAATATGTCTTTTCATGAATCATTTTCTTCATTATCCGCTTAATTCACTTCCAACGCCTCCCATGCCGGCAGTTTCGGGAACGAATTGTGCGGTTCGGTCTGATACCAGAATACGACCGACGCAATGTCCGATTGCTGCGGCAGGTAACGTCCGCCAT
>JAITAY010000162.1 GCA_031283915.1 Tannerella sp. | reverse complement strand
TCCGTCAATAACCTTACCCTGCTCAAAAGCATCGGCGATTCTTTTTACGATACCACTTTCTTTGGAGACAGGATTTATGGAGACAGGGACTGCTGGAAACTCATGGCCGCTTCCAACCGGATTGAAATGCTGACACCGGTCAAAAGTATCCCGGGAGAGAGTGAAGGGGAGAAACAGCGAAACAGGGCCTGGGCAAACCTCTATTCCGCTGCCGTTTCTTCTGTCAGACAGCCTGTTGAATCCCTGTTCAACCGGCTGATTGAGAAAACTGACATACAGAGAGCCGCGAAAGTCAGGTCGTCCAAAGAACTGCTGACCTTTATTTTTGGACGGATTGCTGCCGCTTTTATTTTCCTGGTTTTTTGCTACCCTTAATTCGCATTTACAGGATCCGTATAGGATGTGTACAGGATACGCTTAGCCGTCTTTTATCAGGTATTGGCACATGAAAATCAATATTCGCTTCTGCCTGTTAAAGCGTCCATCATTCGGATAGCCCACGTCCCTCCGGGATTTTTATGCGTTCTATTTATTGCCAATCCTTTAATGGCGTCGCCCTGAAATGGAAGGTCGAAACGGTTTTCTCGCCCGAGAGGATGGTCAGGGTAAAGGCGTATTCCCGTCCCTGCTCGAAAAGGGGCGGGGCAAAAAGCCTTACATTCGTCTTCTCATAGGGTTTGAGCGGGGGAACCGGAACGGTTCCGACGTTGACTGTTTTTCCGTCATTCTCTGCGGTGAGCTTGAGGGACGTTTCGCGCGAAGCAACCTGACCGAAATTCTGTACTTCTATGCTCAGGTCGAATCCGTCCGTGCGCGCGGTGAACAGGGGTGCGAGGGCGGAAAGATACGGCTCCGGCAGGTCGATCCACGGCAGACGGGCATATCCGTAGAGCAGTTTTCCTTCCGTTGTTTTGCCGATCAGCTTGGGGGCAAACTCGTCGTCGGTGATTCGGCTTGCGGCTGCGTCGAAGGTGACGATCAGGCCGTCGTCCGTTTTCTCCGAACGGAGGGCTTTGGCACCCCGTCCGAAATTAACTTCCGTCGAGGCGCCGAAACGCAGGGAGGCGATGTCCACGTCCGTGTGCGGATGGAAGCCTTTTTCGGCGGCGATTTTCACGCGGAGGGTTTTGGTGTCGGGTGTGAGCGGTTCCGTGTCGAGGATGGTCAGCAGCAAACCGGGGTTCAGGGGTATGGCGATGTTCTTGGAACTGTGGCGGTCGCTTTTCTTGTCGTCATTTTTCAGTACGTCGATGACGGCAAAATTGGCCTGGACGGCACGTCCGTATTCGTCCTGATAAATTTTGATCCGTTCGAATTTGAACCAGTCTTCCACGTATCCGTCTTCGTGTCGGGCAATGCCCGGCAGATAGGCTTCTCCCGGGTCGACGACCCAGTGAATGCCGTCTTTCGAACGCAGGTAAAAGGCGATGCGTCCCAGCCAGTCGTTGACAATGAGGTGGTACTGGATGTGGTCACGCCAGACGACGGGGTCTTCAAAGTTGCCTTCCACCGGGGGATAGACCCTCTCGTCGGTCAACTGCCGGTAGGGGGACAGGCCGTTCTCGCTGATCCAGATGCCGCCTCCCCGGCAGACCATCAGGAAGGAACCGTCTTCTCTCCGGGCAAAGGTGAGGTTGGAGAGTCCTTCGATGATCCGGCGTCCTCGCGGGTCGAACTCGAAACGGCTGTATGTCCAGCCGCCGTCGATCCGGTTGGAGACGTATCGCCCGTCCATGACGTAGATGACATACCGGTTGTCCCGCAGGCGGAAGATTTCGGGGTTGTGTCCGCGTCCGACGGTGTCCCTGACCGTAAAGGGTCCGTAGGGGCGGTCTCCCGTGGCGTGGAATACGGTGGAGTTCGGCCATTCGTGATGGCCTTTGAGCGAGCTTTCCGGCCAGCCGCATACGAACAGGTGGAATTTGCCGTCTTCCCCCTTGAGGATGTTGCCGCCCCAAAAGGACACACTGTCGTTTTCAATGCCGTTGTCTACGTAACGGGGTACGACGCCTTCCGCACCCCAGAGGTCTTTTGACAGCCGCCCCGGAGGCATGGGCATGAAACGATCCATGAACCGTCCTCCTTCGACCAGCCGGCTCCATTCGGCCGGACGGGGACGTTGCGTGATCTGGGCTGTCGGGCGAACCGTTGCCGCCAGGACAAGGGCGGCGATGCAAGCCGTCCGGAGAGCGGCTCTGACGAAAAATGCGCATTGCGCTGATAATTTTGTTGACATGATGAATTTTTGAATTTGTTGATAATTTAGGGATGAATATGGATGTCGGGAGGGACGTTTATGCGGAACGCCAAATTCCCGGCACGTTATTTTTTCGACGGCTGCACGCCGGATGTTCATGTTTGTTTTCATGCAAAAACGAAGTTAACCGAATGTCAGTTCGAACGCAAGCGGCAGGAGGGAGGCTGCCGAATCTACGCAACGTACCTGCTCGGAGCCGCAAAGCAGGATGCGCACCGGATGGCGCTGACGCCGTTCGGTTTCCTGCAATACCTGGCGACAGGCGCCACAGGGTGCAATGGAGGGCACGATGCTGCCGTTCCGAATGGCTGCTACCGCCAGCGCCTTCACCGGAACGTCCGGATAGCAGGCGGCAGCGCTGAACAGGGCTACCCGTTCGGCACACAGGCCGGACGGAAAAGCGATGTTTTCCTGATTGTTGCCCGTCACCAGCCTTCCGTCGGCCAGCGCAACCGCCGCGCCTGTACGGAATCCCGAGTACGGCGCATACGCCTTCTCCGCAGCGGAAATGGCGGCATCCATCCACTGTTTTTCTTCGCCTGATAATTCTTCCGTCCGGAAGGTACGAACTGTTATTTCAACTGTTTCGATTTCCATTTTTTATGCATGTAGCAGGCTGCCCTGCGTGCTTGTCATTCAATTGTTCGGCAAAGATAGTTTTATTTGGTAATATGGAACCGGAAAACTTCCGAAGATAGAGCCAAAAGAGTTAGGAGCTGTCTGGCAATAAACTTATCTTTGCAGCCTGATTCATACTGCATGCGGTATCGTTTTGTGCATAAAGGGGTAGTTAGTAGCTGGTAGTTAGCAGTAAGTAGAGGGCGGTTGGCAGAAAAGCGGCCGTTGGAGGGAAAGGCGTAAACGTGAGGGTTTGATCGGACAGCTTCG
>JAITAY010000158.1 GCA_031283915.1 Tannerella sp. | reverse complement strand
AGAACGATGAACGATCAATAAGTGTAGAAGGTGTATCAGGATCGCTATCATCAATATGTATCGGCGCTGGAACGCCTTTTTATCAGGTTTTACAAACCTCTGAAGGCGTATGCGTTTCGTTATGTTAACGACGATGCGACTTCCGAAGACATTGTACAGGATGTTTTTCTCGAACTTTGGGTGCGACGGGAGGATATTCGTTTCAACGACTTCGACGCTGTCAAATCCTATCTGTTCAAATCCGTATACAATCATTCCATAAACATGTTAAAATACGGTCATCTGCATGATAGCCGCCCGCTGGAAGACATAGACGAAAATACCGTATTAGAAAGTTATATTTCTTCCTGCGTGCTCAATCAGGAACAATCGCTACTCCTCAAAGAATTAGAGGTAGAAATCGCCGCTTTCGTAGAAACGCTCCCTCCACAATGCAAGAGAATCTTCCTTCTCAGCCGCGCCGACGGACTGAAAAACCGTGAAATAGCCGAACAATTAAGCATCAGCATCAAGGCCGTAGAAAAACAAATCAACAAAGCTCTGTCCGGCACCCGAAAGTATCTCAAGTCAAAGGGATTGATATGAATTTATAGAGGCTGTGTCAGAAGCCGGCTTTTCCGTCATTGCAAACCTCCTCATTCGCTTTTCAGGAGAATGGCTTTATGGATATCTTTCGAAAAAAATCCGGGAGTAGGGTAGGGTAACGATCTGTTTTTTTGTATTACCCAACAGATATGAAGAATCAAGAAAAAGATATAGAAATCCTCCTCCGGCAATTGGACGGTTCGGCTTCGGCGGATGAAAAGAAGATGCTTCTGCAATGGCTGGAGGCTTCGGAAGCGAACCGTGCGGATTACCGGGAGATACGCGATTTGTGGTTGTCATGCGATGTGGCGTTGCAGGACGGCGACCAAACCCGTGCAGCGTTGAACAGGATGCTACGCCGTATACGAAGCGAATCTTCATCCATGGGAAAGGAAAAGCAATCACTAAAACGGTCTATTCGCCGGTATTACGCCGTCGCCGCTGTGATCTTAGTCATGCTGGTTGCCGGTTACCGGTGGCTTCTCTATCCCGGAACATTTGCGGACGTGGAAAACGAGCCGGTTATCTACAACCGGCTGATCACCGCCCAAGGCGGTAAAGGGAAATTTACTTTGCCGGACGGTAGCCTTGTATGGCTGAATGCAGAAAGCATGCTGGTATATCCGGAGAAGTTCGAAGGTACAGAGCGGCGGGTGCAGTTGGACGGCGAAGGTTATTTCGAAGTGGCTGAAAATCGGGAGAAACCGTTTATCGTACAGTCCGGGAACTTGACGGTAGAGGCTCTGGGGACGACGTTCGACGTCTCCCGGTACCCTTTTCGGCACAAAACGGAGGTTGTCTTGCTGGACGGAAGTGTCAGGGTAACTTCGCCGGCAATTGAAAAAGACGTCGTCCTTTCTCCCGACCAAATGCTTGAGTTGACAGGTGATGGAACGCTTTCTGTACACGAAACGACGGCACGGATGCATGCCAGCTGGATAAAAGATAAACTGGTATTTGATAACGACCGCCTGTCGGATATCATCCTTAGTCTGGAAGGTTGGTATTGCATAGACATTGAATGTCCGCCGGCGTTTGCCGAAGATACGCGGATGTCGTTTACCGTCGGCGCCGAAAGTATAGAGGAAATATTAAGGGCCATGAGCCTCGTTATACCCGTCGCCTGGTCGATTACCGACAGCGTAGCAACGATTTCCGTCAGATAACACGACCTATTATAAACCCTTTAAATGCAAATACGATGAAACATGTGACTTAAGCTCAATGTAACGCTTTACCGGATGTGTTTCCCGTGTCGTTTCGTGTCCGGAACAGTATTTTTGGCCTGCCGTACCAGGTGACGACCAATTAAGAAAATGTCGGAAACGAGACATGGCAAAGCAGCATGATTTTGTACATGAAACCCGGAGGTTCCCTTCCCCGATATGTGGAGCGACTTTCTGGCGACGTCGGGAATTTTTCCCGAATCCCCTTTGTTTGATGGGAATGCCTTTCAAACGTATTTAAACGAACCAATTTCATCTCCCCGCGGTAGATGGGAGACAAAGTCTAATTAAAAAAAACAAGTAAAAGTATGAATATCTTTAGAAAGAATGGCATGCCATTCCGGTTGTTAACAACTCAAAACCGGCGCAGGATAAGCATCCTGTGTCTCTTGCTCGTCGCGGTGCTGTCCCGGACAGTCGCTGCCGTCGAGGAGACGCGCGAACAAAACAGTAAAATCACGCTCAAGGTAGAGAACGCTTCCATCAAGGAAGTGCTGAAAGAGATTGAAAAACTGAGCGATTTTACGTTCTTCTATAACGATCAAGCCCTGGATATGGAACGGCAGGTAGATATTAATGTGACGAATAAGGAAATAAAAGAAGTATTGGCCGGCATCTTTCCAGACTGTACGTGCGAAATAGATAAGTATCGGATTATACTGATTCCCCGCATGCTGGAGGAGAAGCGGCAGGACGACGGTAAACTTGTGACTGGCGCCGTCACGGACGCTGACGGTGAACCACTGGCGGGAGTGAATATTTTCATTAAAGGGACCAGTACCGGTATTATCACGGACGCCGGCGGGCAATACGTCATCACCGTTCCGGATGGGGATGCCGTCCTGATGTTTTCGTTCATTGGGTTTGCTTCCCGTGAAATTACGGTCGGGAACCGGACGGTCATCGACGTGACGCTGGACGAGGATGTCATGGCGCTCGAAGAAGTCGTAGTGGTAGGATATGGCACACAGAAGAAGGTGAATCTGACCGGCGCCATCTCAACGATCGATCCAAAACGGCTGGAGAACCGCCCAATTACGAAAGCCACCCAAGTGCTGCAAGGCGTACAGGGCGTGTACGTGAATCAGGCCGGTGGGCAGCCAGGTGTCGACGGTGCGACCATCCGCATCAGAGGGCAGGGAACGTTGAATAACAATGACCCGCTGGTGCTCGTCGACGGTATTGAATACCATCTGGACGCGATCAATCCCAACGACATCGAAAGCATTTCCGTCCTGAAAGATGCCGCCTCATCTGCCATCTACGGGGCGAGGGCTGCCAACGGCGTTATCCTCGTGAAGACCAAAAGCGGAAAGAAAGGCGCCTTTACCGTAGACTATAATAACTATTTCGGTTTCCAGCAGGCCACTTACCTGCCTAACTTCGTGTATGATCCGATTCTCTTCATGGAAACACGCAACCAGGCGCAGTTGAACGAAGGGAAATTAGTGCCTGATTATTCACAGGAGTTGATCGACGAATACCGTGAAGGGATGAAGACCGACCCATACGTCTATCCCGTGAACAACTGGCTGGATATTATGTACAACGACGCCTTCATTATGGAACATAACATCCGTTTCGCAGGCGGTGACGACAAGTACAACTATTCCCTTTCCTTGGGTCAAGGTTCGCAGGAAGGAGTACTGCGCGGGACGGATTCGGAGAAATACACTCTGGGGCTGAACACCTCGGCGCAGATCAACAGCCGCCTGAAAATCGGCCTCAACCTCAACGGACAGTACCAGCCTTACAACATACCCGTAGCCGGCGTGGCCAACCTGGTGGAGATGACTTACAAGGCGCAGGCATTCTATCCCACCTACCTCCCGGACGGACGCTATGCCGATACTTTTATCCGCACGCCCGGACATAATATCTATCGCCATCCACTTGCACTGGCCGACGAAGGCTATAACAGGCATACGGGACAGCGCCTTCTGGCCAACTTCTCTGCAGAGTACCGCCTGCCGTTTGACCTTGTCTACAATCTCCGCGCCGGCCTCTCCAAATATGACTACCTGCATACCCGCTTTGCGCCGGACATTTATGAATACCAGGTGAAGACGGGAGCCGCCGTGCGCGTCGTCTATGACGGCGTGAACACGCGCCATGTCCTCAAGGAAGACCAGAATAACCTCGACCGGACGATGTTCAATACGCTCGAATGGGGACGGATGTTCAATAAAACTCACGACGTAAAACTCCTGCTGGGATACAGTTACGAAGATTTTTTTGCGTCGAATTTTTCAGCCCGGCGCGAGGGCTACCTCGGCAATGAACTCTATGAACTGGATGCCGGTTCTAACAATCCCGCCGTCGGAGGCACTTCGAGCAAGTCCGTCCTGATGTCCTGGTTCGGACGTGCTAACTACGGATACCGCGACCGCTACCTGCTGGAAGCCAACTTCCGCTATGACGGTTCGTCGCGTTTCGCCCGCGGAAACCGCTGGGGGCTGTTCCCCTCCTTCTCCGGCGGATGGCGGCTGAGCGAAGAAACCTTCCTGAAAGACGTCGGATGGATCGACAATCTCAAACTGCGCCTCTCATGGGGACAGCTGGGGAACGAACGCATCG